>NZ_CVTO01000093.1:0-10561 GCF_900004715.1 Pseudomonas sp. 24 E 13 | reverse complement strand
GCAAGCCCCCTCCCACATTTGGACCGGGATCGACACCAACATCCTGGTCGGCCCAGAGGCCGCTATCGGGGGCAAGCCCCCTCCCACATTGGACCGGGATCGACACCAACATCCTGGTCGGCCCAGAGGCCACCATCGGGAGCTAGCTCGCTCGCCACATGTCGGTGTCATATCAAAGCTGTGTAGATACCTATGCCCCAATGGGGCCAGAAGCTTCACAGCAAATACCCAGGCGAAAAAAAGCCCCGCATTCAGCGAGGCTCTTTTCAACTCATCAGGCCAATCAGCTACCTTTGACAGCCTTACCGTCAACAGTGCCATCCTGCAACATGATGTTGTATTCCTTGCCATCCGTTTCAACCTGACGCAAGGCAACCAGAATGCCGCCCTGGTCCTTGGCAAACCACATCTGCGTGATGCGCTTGCTCTGGGAAGGGTCACGCACGCGTTCAACCTTGATCGCGTCGATGGCGCCCACCTTGGTCTGGACCTTTTCCGGGCCAATGACGCGGAAATCGTAGGTATCGACGTCAGTGCCTTCGGCCACTCGGTAGCTCATGCTTTTCTTGCCGGCCGCCACATCGCGCTGAAGCGCGAGTTGATAGGTGGACTTGTCGAGCATGCCGCTTTCGAGGGTGACGTTAACCGGGTCCTTGTTTTCAAAACCGGTGATTTTCTTGGTTGCCTGGTCGAAATCCAGGTTGATCTTCTTCGCTTTGCCCAGGCCGCCGCGCTCGAAGCTGTAGCTCTTGGGTTGCAGGGTGTCCTTGTCGAACACGATCACGCTGGTTTCGGTCAGGCTGGCAATCATCATCGAGGCCTTGAAGTTCAAGGTCCACGTGCCGTCGCCGTTTTTGGTCAGGCTGCGTTCAGCCGAACCACTCATGGGCAGTTGCTTCCAGTCGGCGGTGTAGCTGACGGAGAAGGGGTGAAGGTCTGCCGCTTGCACAGCAGGCAGAGCGAACAGCGCAAAAGCGAAAAGCAGGGCGCGACGCATAAAATCTCCTAGGTTCGAATCAAGTGGCCGCTGGCCGCGAGTAACTGACCGTCCAATAATGCTCCCTGTTCACCAAGAATCAACCGACCCTCGACAAACCAGCGAACGGCCAGCGGGTAAATCCTGTGTTCCTGGGTGTGAACCCGTTGCGCAAGCGTCTGCGCCGAGTCGCCTGACTCTACCGGAACCACTGCCTGTACGACCAGAGGCCCGCCATCGAGTTCCTCGGTGACAAAGTGCACGGTGCAGCCATGCTCGCTGTCACCGGCATCGAGGGCGCGCTGATGGGTGTGCATGCCTTTGTACTTGGGCAGCAGGGACGGGTGGATATTGAGCAGGCGCCCTTCGTAATGGCGCACGAAATCGGCGCTGAGAATGCGCATGAAGCCGGCGAGCACCACCAGCTTGGGCTCGAAGGCGTCGATCAGTTCGATCAAGGCCTGGTCGAAGGCCTCGCGACCTTCGAACGCCTTGTGATCCAGCGAGCGGGTCTGGATACCCGCGTCCCTGGCACGTTGCAGGCCATAGGCGTCGCTGCGGTTGGAAATCACCGCAGCGATGCGCACCGGACTGTCGCCGGTCAGTGTGCTGTCGATCAGCGCCTGCAAGTTACTGCCGGTACCGGAAAGCAGCACCACGACATCACCTGTCGTGGGCATCCGCGCTTGCATCAATGGGCCTTGAGGTTCTTCAGTTCAACCTGGGCTGCGCCTTCGGCAGCCGTGGCGATCTGGCCGATGACCCAAGGTTGTTCGCCGGCTTCACGCAATACGTTCAGCGCGGTTTCAACGTGTTCCTGGGCCACGCAGATGACCATGCCCACGCCGCAGTTGAGCACGCGGTGCATCTCGGTTTCGTTGACGTTGCCTTTCTCTTGCAGCCAGTCGAAGACTGCAGGGCGCTGCCAGCTGGCCACGTCGACAATCGCCTGGGCGCCTTTTGGCAGTACGCGTGGGATGTTGTCCAGCAAGCCGCCGCCGGTGATGTGGGCCATGGCCTTGACGGCGCCGGTGTCCTTGATCAGCTTGAGCAGTGGCTTGACGTAAATGCGCGTCGGGGCCATCAGCAGGTCGGTCAGTGGCTTGCCGTCGAGCTGGATGTTCTCGATGTCGGCGCCGGACACTTCGATGATCTTGCGGATCAGCGAGTAGCCGTTGGAGTGCGGGCCGGAGGATGGCAGGGCAAGCAACGCGTCCCCGGCAGCCACTTTGGAGCCGTCGATGATCTCGGCTTTTTCCACCACGCCGACGCAGAAGCCTGCCAGGTCGTAGTCTTCGCCTTCGTACATGCCTGGCATTTCAGCGGTTTCGCCGCCCACCAGGGAGCAACCCGACAGTTCGCAGCCGGCGCCGATGCCGGTGACCACCTGGGTCGCGGTCTCGACATTGAGCTTGCCGGTGGCGTAGTAGTCGAGGAAGAACAGCGGCTCGGCGCCGCATACCACCAGGTCGTTGACGCACATGGCAACCAGGTCGATGCCGATGCTGTCGTGCTTGTTCAGGTTCAGGGCAAGGCGCAGCTTGGTACCCACGCCGTCGGTGCCGGAGACCAGTACAGGCTGCTTGTAGCCGGCCGGGATTTCGCAGAGGGCGCCAAAACCGCCCAGGCCGCCCATGACTTCGGGGCGCGCAGTGCGCTTGGCGACGCTCTTGATGCGTTCGACCAATGCTTCACCGGCGTCGATGTCTACACCGGCGTCCTTGTAGCTCAGGGAGGGTTGCTTGCTCATGATCCAGGCCTTTAGGGGGGATTCAGGGGTAACGACCGAGCCGGCAGGCACTTTTGGTAAAAGGCCCAGCCGTTGACGGTCTGCGAAGGCGCGCGATTTTATCAGGCTTGAGGGGCAGCGGCCATCCTCGGGCCGACGGGCAGGGCATATGAGCTTAAAAAATCCGGAATCGGCGCGGTAATGCAGCGTATTAAGGTATAGCCTTGAACCCGCTATCGTTATGACAGTATGAAAACTTGCCGAGACCCGTGAATGTTTTACCGGTCGCTGTGTCACAGCTTTGCCAAACCGAGATCACGCGGTCTGTTCCAGCCGCTAAATTTGTCGTTCGGGAATCTTCCATGCGTCTGTGTAAATTCTTTTTTGTAGGCTGCTTGTCATTGGTCAGCCTGGCGAGTCATGCCGAAACCCTCAATGGCCTCTATCAAGTCCTCGAACCGGTCAGCAGCCAGTCGCCCCAAGAGCGCGACCAGGCCACCCAGCGCGCCGTGCAGACCCTGGTCATCCGCCTGACCGGCGATGCCAAGGCCGTCGAAGGCCCGGGCCTGGCGGCGATCCGCAAGGACCCGCAGCAAATCATCAGCCAATACGGCTACGACGCCGGCCCGCCGGAAAGCCTGCAAGTGGATTTCGACCCGGTCAGCACCGATCGCGCCTTGCGTGACGCCGGGTTGGCGATCTGGGGCAGCAATCGACCTTCGATCCTCGGTTGGTGGCTGAACGACTCGACTGACGGCAGCAGCCTGGTCGGCGACGGCCAGGCGGTGGCGCAGACGCTGCGCCGGGCGGCCCAGCACCGTGGCTTGCCGCTGCGCCTGCCGCTGGGTGACCTGGACGAACAGGTCGTCGCCACCGCGCCGAACTTGGAAAGCGCAGACGCCACGCCGCTGCGCGCCGCCTCCGAACGTTATGGCGCCGATGCGTTGCTGGCCGTTCATGCACGCCAGGAGGGCAGCCAGTGGCAGGCCAAATGGCGCCTGTGGCTGGGCGACAAGACCGAGCAGGGCAGCGTCCAGGGGGCTGACACCGCCGCCGTCGCCGACGCCGTATTGCTCGCCGTCAGCCAGACGCTGGCACCGCGCTTTGCCGTCAAGCCGGGGGTCAGCTCCGAGCAGTTGCTTGAGGTGCAAGGCATGAACCTGGAGCGCTATGCCGCGCTGGGTCGGTTGCTTGAGCCCTTTGGTGGTCAGCCGCAGCGGGTGGAGGGCGATCGTATTGTGTATCGCGTCAATGGCAGCGCCGACCAGTTGCGCACCCAGTTGAGCCTGGCCAAATTGCAGGAAGTGCCGGCCGGTGAAGCTCCGGTCCAGCAACCGCCGGTCGACGGCGCACAACCGGCCGCCGCGCCTGAGCCTCAGGCGCAGTTACGTTTTCATTGGTAAATGAATAAGTGGGTAAGCGGTCTTCCTTCTATATAGAAGAGGGAAGCCAATAACAGAGGAAGTGGTTTATGGCGGATACGCGTCGTTGGGTGTGGCTTGGCGGGATTGTCCTGCTGTGCGTTTTTGTGTTCTTGCTGCATTCGATCCTGACGCCATTTCTGGTGGCGTTGTTGCTCGCCTATCTGTTCGATCCGGTGGTGGATCGCCTGGAGAAAGCCGGCCTGTCGCGAACCTGGGGTGTGATCGCGGTGTTTGCCTTGTTTACCCTGATCATCACCGCGCTGGTACTGGTGCTGGTGCCGATGCTGGCCAAGCAGCTGTATCGACTTTATGAGCTGGCGCCGCAGATGCTCGACTGGTTGCAGCACACGGCCATGCCGTGGGCCCAGGCCAAGCTGGGGCTGTCGGACGGGTTCTGGAAGTTCGACAAGGTCAAGGCGGCAATCAGTGAGCACATGGACAAGACCACCGATATCGTCAGTATGGTGCTCAGTCAGGCAACCGCTTCCAGCCTGGCGCTGATCGGCTGGCTGACCAACCTGGTGCTGATCCCGGTGGTGGCGTTCTATCTGCTGCGTGACTGGGACATCATGATGGCCAAGATCCGCAGCCTGCTGCCGCGCGACCGCGAGGAACGTATCGTGTCCCTTGCCGGCGAGTGCCATGAAGTCCTGGGCGCGTTCGTCCGCGGGCAACTGCTGGTGATGCTGGCGCTGGGCATCATCTACGCCGCCGGCTTGATGGCGATCGGCCTTGAGCTGGGTCTGTTGATCGGCCTGATCGCCGGCCTGGCCGCGATCGTGCCGTACATGGGGTTCGTCATCGGTATCGGCGCGGCGCTGGTGGCGGGGCTGTTCCAGTTTGGCGGCGACCTGTACCCGATGCTCGGGATCGTCGCGGTATTCATGGTCGGTCAGGCGCTGGAAGGCATGGTATTGACGCCGCTGCTGGTAGGCGATCGCATCGGTCTGCATCCGGTGGCGGTGATCTTTGCGATCCTTGCGGGCGGTGAGCTGTTCGGCTTTACCGGCATCCTGCTGGCGCTGCCGGTGGCGGCGGTGATCATGGTGCTGGTGCGGCATGTTCACGACCTGTACAAGGATTCGGACGTGTACACAGGGGTTGAAGACCCCGATCTGTAATCGAGGTATCACAAACCCGGCGTATCGCCGGGTTTGTTGTTTATGGGGGCGGGGGCGTCAAACAATTCGCGTAAAACCAGCAGGTTAACGCAAACCTTTGATTTTGCTTATGGTCTGCTGCATTGTGCGCCCGGCGCCACGCGTATAAACTTTGCAAACTTTACACAGAGGCCACTCACGGTTCGATGGGAGCCGTTCAGTCAGCATGAAACCGATTCAGCTGCCCCTAGGTGTGCGTCTGCGTGACGACGCTACCTTTATCAATTACTACCCAGGCGCCAATGCCGCTGCACTCGGCTATGTCGAGCGCCTCTGCGAAGCCGACGCCGGGTGGACTGAAAGCCTGATCTATCTGTGGGGCAAGCATGGCGTAGGGCGTACCCACTTGCTGCAGGCCGCGTGCCTGCGTTTCGAGCAGATGGGCGAACCGGCGGTCTACCTGCCTTTGGCCGAGCTGATGGACCATGGTGTGGGGATCTTCGACAACCTCGAACAATATGAACTGGTGTGCCTGGACGACTTGCAGGCCATTGCCGGCAAGGCGGATTGGGAGGAAGCGCTGTTTCATCTGTTCAACCGCCTGCGCGACAGCGGCCGGCGCCTGTTGATTGCCGCGTCCACCTCGCCGCGTGAACTGCCGGTGAAGCTGGCCGACCTCAAGTCGCGCCTGACGCTGGCGTTGATCTTCCAGATGCGCCCCCTGTCCGACGAAGACAAATTGCGCGCCCTGCAACTGCGCGCTTCGCGTCGCGGCCTGCACCTGACCGACGAGGTCGGGCATTTCATCCTTACCCGTGGCACGCGCAGCATGAGCGCCTTGTTCGATTTGCTCGAACAGCTCGATCAGGCCTCGTTGCAGGCCCAGCGCAAGCTCACCATTCCGTTCCTCAAGGAAACCCTCGGCTGGTAGCCAGCCCTTGTGTTTACAGGCTTTCGGCAAATTCCAGGCGCCAGAAAACCTGCGTTTGAGCCAGTTTGGCTACGCAAAGGTCAGGTGTCAGGGATCAAGGCTTAGATGGCGTGGTCCAAGCAAGAAGTCACAAAGAACTCGATTGAATTTGCAAATCGATGTGATAGTGGGCATAGTCTCGGCTTCTTTACACATCAGCCACGGTCGTGCCCATGCTAAATCGCTTCGCACCCCTCGTGCCTCTCGCACTCGTTACCCTGTTGTTTGGTTGCGCCTCCCACCCTCAGCAGGTGGTAGAACAGCAAAAACCACAGGTTCAAAATCAGGCTAAATTCGTTGTTGCACAGTCTGCTTCTGTTTATGAAGAAGAGCTGGCAACCGAAAAAGAACTTGTCGACTTCTCCGGCAGCAAGCCTTACCAGCTTCCCGTTCTGGCCGACAGCATTCTCGAACGCGGCATGTCCCTGATCGGTACCCGTTACCGTTTCGGCGGCACCTCCGAGGCCGGTTTCGACTGCAGCGGTTTTATCGGCTACCTGTTTCGTGAAGAAGCCGGCATGAATCTGCCGCGCTCCACCCGCGAAATGATCAACGTGAAAGCACCGTTGGTCGCGCGCAACAACCTCAAGCCCGGTGATCTGCTTTTCTTCAGTACAGCCGGTCGCGGTCGTGTCAGTCACGCCGGTATCTACCTGGGCGATAACCAGTTTATCCACTCCAGCAGCCGTCGTAGCGGTGGGGTGCGGGTCGATAGCCTGGGCGACAGCTACTGGAGCAAAACCTTCATCGAAGCCAAGCGCGCACTCGCCATGGCCCCGTCTACGGTGACCGCCAGTAAGTAAAGTTAAAGTGATACTTGAAGTTTGACACGTAAGCGCTAGAATCCCTGGACATTGTTGTAATCCGTTCGCGCGAGCCCTGCTTGCGCGTTCTGGTTTTCAACGTTCGGCAGCGAAAGCCGCATCCAGTCCAGGATTGTTCTGCACATGTCGACCTCGGCCCGCCTCATTCTGCTTGTTTGCGCCGCGCTCCTCAGCGCCTGCGCGAACCGTCCACCGCCGCCCGCGCCCGTCGCGGTCAAGCCCAAGCCGGTGTTCAACTATTCCACCCAGAATTTCTCGCCTGCCGCCGAAGATGTGCTCTTCCGCGCGCTGGGCCTGGTGGGCACGCCCTATCGTTGGGGCGGCAATACACCGGACTCGGGGTTTGATTGCAGCGGCCTGATTGGCTTCGTCTATCGCGATGCGGCCGGGATTTCCCTGCCGCGTACCACCCGCGAACTGATCGTGATGCGCGCCCAGGACGTCAGCGAGCAAAACCTGCAAACCGGTGACCTGCTGTTCTTTGCCACCGGTGGGGGCTCGCGGGTGAGCCACGCCGGGATCTATGTGGGCGAGGGCCGTTTTGTGCACGCGCCGCAGACCGGCGGTACAGTGAAGCTTGATACCTTGTCCAAGGCGTATTGGCAGAATGCCTACTTGAGCGCCAAGCGCGTGCTGCCGGCCAACTTGGCACGCAATCCCTGAGCCTGAGTTAGACATAGACCCGATTCAAATGTGGGAGGGGGCTTGCCCCCGATGAGGGAGGGTCAGTTGATAAATTTTCAGCTGACCCACCGCCATCGGGGGCAAGCCCCCTCCCACATTGGTTTTGTATCTGTCTCGGAAATATTTATTTGGCAGCAGACACCCGCCACACCTTGTTCCCCACATCATCCGCCACCAGCAAATCCCCTTGCTGATCGATCACCACGCCCACCGGCCGACCCATGGCGTTCTCATCTTTATCAAGGAACCCGGTCAGCACATCCACCGGTTTGCCCTTAGGCTGCCCACCCTCGAACGGCACGAAGATCACCTTGTAGCCACTGTGCGGCTTGCGATTCCACGAGCCGTGCTGGCCGATGAACGCACCGTTGCTGAACTGCGCAGGAAGTTTGTTGCCGGTGGCGAAGGTCAGTCCCAGCGACGCGGTATGCGGGCCGACCGCATAGTCCGGCGCAATGGCTTTGGCCACCAGTTGCGGGTTTTGCGGGGTGACGCGCACATCCACATGTTGGCCGTAGTAGCTGAAAGGCCAGCCGTAGAAGGCGCCGTCCTTGACCGAGGTGATGTAGTCCGGCACCAGGTCACTGCCGATCTCATCGCGTTCGTTCACCGCCGTCCACAGCTTGCCGCTCTGGGGTTCCCAGGCCATGCCGTTGGGGTTGCGCAGGCCGGAGGCGAAAATACGATGCTGGCCCGTGGCGCGGTCCACTTCCCAGATCGCCGCCCGGCCTTCTTCGGCTTCCAGGCCGTTCTCGCCGACGTTGCTGTTGGAGCCGACGCTCACATACAGCTTGCTGCCATCCTGGCTGGCCACCACGTTTTTGGTCCAGTGATGGTTGAGGCTGCCACCCGGCAAGTCGACGACCTTGGTGCCGGCCGCCTTGATCGCGGTTTCGCCAGGCTGATAGGGGAAGCGCAGCAACTTGTCCGAGTCGGCCACGTACAGGTCGTTGCCGACCAGGGCCATGCCGAACGGCGAGTTGAGGTTTTCCAGGAACACCGTGCGCGTTTCGGCGACGCCGTCGTGGTCGGCGTCGCGCAGCAGGGTGATGCGGTTCGGGCTCGGCACGCCTGCGCCGGCGCGGCCCATGACTTTTTCCATGACCCAGCCGCGCACCCCTTTGCTGTCATCCGGCTTGGGCGGTGCGTTGGTCTCGGCCACCAGTATGTCGCCGTTGGGCAACACATAGAGCCAGCGCGGATGCTCCAGGCCCTCGGCGAATGCAGTCACCTGCGTGCCGGCAGCGGCGGTGGGCCTGGCGCCGTCGGGCCAGCCGACAGCCGGCGCGATGTTCACGGTGGGGATCAGCGTCTTGTTCGGTTCCGGCAGCTTGGGCGAGGGCCCGGTGCCATCGGTCACCTGCAGCGTAGAGCTTTCTCCGCAGGCGGCGAGGGTGCCGGCCAGCATGATCAGTAAGGCGAGTCTGGTTTTATGCATGGTGTTCTCCTGAATACCTGTAAGGGTAGAGAAGCACATCACCTTGATGGTTCAAGTACAGGACCAGCTTTAATTGACGCTCCACCCCCAACCCACTAACCTTCGCGGCTTGTTCCAGGTGCTCTGTGGCGTGCGCGTCGACGGAGTGAAACAGGGAAGCCGGTGAGTGAGCGCACTTGTACACAGTGCTGCCGCAATTCCGGCGCTGCCCCCGCAACGGTAAATGAGTCAAGACGGCGCTGTTGGCCACTGTATCGCAGGCGATATGGGAAGGCGCGCCGTCGGCCTGCACGGTCTTTTTACACAGACTGAGCGCCACTCATGAGCCCGGAGACCGGCCTGAAGCATCCAACAGCATCACGGTGGGCGATGCTTGGCTGTCTGTTTTCTTTTTTCCTGCCCGCCGTTTTTGTCCAGCCCCAACGGAGAGCTGCCATGACCGATACCCCCGACCGCGACGAACGCCACCTGGCGCGCATGCTGCGTAAAAAAGCCGTGATCGATGAACGCATCGCCAATTCGCCCAATGAGTGCGGGTTGCTGCTGGTGCTGACCGGCAACGGCAAGGGCAAGAGCAGCTCGGCCTTCGGCATGCTGGCCCGGGCCATGGGCCATGGCATGCAGTGCGGCGTGGTGCAGTTCATCAAGGGCCGCAACAGTACCGGCGAGGAGATGTTCTTCCGCCGTTTCCCCGAGCAAGTGCGCTTCCATGTGATGGGCGAAGGTTTTACCTGGGAAACCCAGGATCGCCAGCGCGATATCGCCGCCGCCGAAGCGGCCTGGGCGGTGTCCAGGGCGATGCTGACTGACCCCTCCATCGGCCTGGTGGTGCTGGACGAGTTGAACATCGCGCTCAAGCATGGCTACCTTGACCTGGACCAAGTGCTTAGCGACCTGCAGGCCCGTCCACCGATGCAGCACGTGGTGGTGACCGGCCGGGGCGCCAAGCCTGAACTGATCGAAATGGCCGATACCGTCACCGACATGGGCATGCTCAAGCACGCGTTCCAGGCCGGTATCAAGGCCCAGAAAGGCGTCGAACTTTGAATCAGCCCCGTCATTGCCCGGCCGTATTGATCGCCGCACCGGCGTCCGGCCAGGGCAAAACCACCGTCACCGCCGCGTTGGCGCGTCTGCACCGCAACCTGGGGCGCAAGGTGCGCGTATTCAAATGCGGACCGGACTTCCTTGACCCGATGATTCACGAACGCGCCAGCGGCGCGCCGGTCTATCAATTGGACATGTGGATGGTCGGCGAGCAGGAAAGTCGTCGCCTGTTGTGGGAAGCGGCGGGGGAGGCCGACCTGATCCTGATCGAGGGCGTGATGGGCCTGTTCGACGGCACCCCTTCCAGCGCCGACCTGGCGCGGCATTTCGGCGTGCCGGTGCTGGGCGTGATCGACGGCACGGCCATGG
>NZ_CVTO01000089.1:0-17764 GCF_900004715.1 Pseudomonas sp. 24 E 13 | reverse complement strand
CGCGAACAACTGGCGGCCATCGCGGGTACGCAACGGCCAGCCGGCCGTGGGGTTGGCGCTGGCGCGCCCCAGCAACTGATCCAGGGAACAGTCGAAAACCGCTTCCACCGGCTGGCCCAACAAGCCGCCACGCAACTGCCCCAACAGGTTCAGTGCGCTCTGGTTGAGCGCACAGATGCGCCCTTCGCCATCAAACGCCAACAGCCCTTCACTGAACAACCCGACCGACTCCGCCTGCAGATGAAAGCGCAACAACCAGTGCTGTTCGAAGTGGCGCAAAAAGTAGCAGCTTTCAATCATCTTGGCCGACAGGTTGACCAGCGCCATGGTGTGGAACTGACTCTGGCGCGACACGGCTTCGCGGGCCGACGACACATCCAATACCGCCAGCAACTCACCATGGGGGTCGAACACCGGGCTCGCCGAACAGGTCAGCCCGGTATGGCGACCGCGAAAGTGCTCGTCACGGTGGATGGTCAGGGATTGGCGCTCGACCAGGCAGGTGCCGATGCCATTGGTGCCTTCGCAGGCTTCGCTCCAATCAGCGCCCAGCCACAGCCCGGCGCGCTCGAAAATCCTGCGTTCGGAGGGCGCGGTGACGCAGTTGAGGATCACCCCGCGCGCATCGGTGAGCAGCACGGCGTGGCCCGCGCCCGAGAGCTGCTGGTGCAGGCTGTTCATTTCGGTGCCGGCGATGTGCAAGACCTGGCGCAGGCGTTCGCGGCTTTCCAGCAAGCGGTCATGCTCAAGCACGGTGGGGGCGACGGTCAGCGCAGGGTCGAGGTGGTAGTCCTCCAGGCAACGCAACCAGGAGCGGGCGATGGACGGGTCGCTGCCCGGTCCGTGAGGCGGCTCTTGCCCACGGGTGACGGTGAGAACCTGCTGGGCATGGCGACTGAAATGATCGTTGTGCATGTTCTTATTATTCTCCCTGCGTGAGAACGCCCAGCATCCCCCAGGCACCCGGCCATTGCAATCCCGAGCCGACCCATCGGTCACTGGCTGTACCGTTTATGGCACACACTGTCACCCGCCTGTATCGATCCGGCCACAGTCATGCCGTGTAAACAAAACCAAACCCTTGATTTACCTGGCCCGCACCCAGTGGCCCGACCTTTGCTCTACGCTTTATAAAGCGCTTGCCGCGCTGACTCCGATAAACATAAAAGCAGGAGATGCCCACCATGCGTTATGCACACCCCGGTACTGAAGGCGCCATCGTTTCGTTCAAGGCCAAGTACGGCAACTACATCGGTGGCGAATTCGTTGCGCCGGTCGATGGCAATTACTTCACCAACACTTCGCCGGTCAACGGCAAGCCCATCGCAGACTTCCCGCGCTCCACCGCCAAGGACATCGACAAGGCGCTGGACGCCGCCCATGCCGCCGCTGACGCCTGGGGCAAAACCAGCGCCCAGGACCGCTCGCTGGTACTGCTGAAAATCGCCGACCGCATCGAACAGAACCTCGAACTGTTGGCCATCACCGAAACCTGGGACAACGGCAAGGCCGTGCGCGAAACCCTCAACGCCGACATCCCGCTGGCCGCCGACCACTTTCGCTACTTCGCCGGTTGCATTCGCGCCCAGGAAGGCAGCAGCGCCGAAATCAACGAACTCACCGCTGCCTATCACTTCCACGAGCCGCTGGGCGTGGTCGGCCAGATCATCCCGTGGAACTTCCCCTTGCTGATGGCCGCCTGGAAACTCGCCCCGGCCCTGGCCGCCGGTAACTGCGTAGTGCTCAAGCCGGCCGAGCAAACGCCGCTGGGCATCAACGTGCTGATGGAACTGATCGGCGACCTGCTGCCGCCCGGTGTACTCAACGTCGTGCACGGCTTCGGCAAAGAAGCTGGCGAAGCCCTGGCCACCAGCAAGCGCATCGCCAAGATCGCGTTCACCGGCTCAACGCCAGTGGGTTCGCACATCATGCATGCGGCGGCCGAGAACATCATTCCGTCCACGGTTGAGCTGGGCGGCAAGTCGCCGAACATTTTCTTCGCCGACATCATGAAAGCCGAACCGCAATTCATCGAAAAAGCCGCCGAAGGCCTGGTGCTGGCGTTCTTCAACCAGGGCGAAGTGTGCACCTGCCCATCCCGCGCGCTGGTGGAAGAGTCGATCTACGACGACTTCATGAAAGTGGTCATGAAGAAAGTCGAGTCGATCAAACGGGGCGACCCGCTGGACACCGACACCATGGTCGGCGCCCAGGCGTCCGAGCAGCAGTTCGACAAGATCCTGTCCTACCTGGAAATCGCCAAGGGCGAAGGCGCGCAACTGCTCACCGGCGGCAAGGTGGAGAAGCTCAGCGGTGACCTGGCTACCGGCTATTACATCCAGCCGACCCTGCTCAAGGGCACCAACGAAATGCGCGTGTTCCAGGAAGAAATTTTCGGCCCGGTGGTGAGCATCACCACCTTCAAGGACGAAGCCGAAGCCCTGGCGATTGCCAACGACACCGAGTTCGGCCTGGGCGCCGGCCTGTGGACCCGCGACATCAACCGCGCCTACCGCATGGGCCGCGCGATCAAGGCCGGCCGCGTGTGGACCAACTGCTACCACCTGTACCCGGCCCATGCCGCGTTTGGCGGTTACAAAAAATCCGGCGTAGGGCGCGAGACGCACAAGATGATGTTGGATCACTACCAGCAGACCAAAAACTTGCTGGTGAGCTACGACATTAATCCGCTGGGTTTCTTCTAACCCACAACACCCTCCCACCTTTGCAATGCAATCAAAGGTGGGAGGGGGGTTGCCCCCTCCCACATTTTGGATCTGCATAAGTATTTGCGATGCGCATTCGGCACACAGAGGCCGAGTTAAAACAATAAGAATGAAAGGTATTTCCCATGCCCAGCGAACCCACAAATTCTTCCGTCGACTTCGAAAAAGTCGACTCCCAATACTTCCAACAACGCGAACTTAAAAAAGGCGCCGCCGGCTGGGTGTTATTGGTTGGCCTCGGTGTCGCCTATGTCATCTCCGGCGACTACGCCGGCTGGAACTTCGGCCTGGCCCAGGGCGGTTGGGGCGGGATGTTCCTCGCCACACTGCTGATGGCCACCATGTACCTGTGCATGTGCTTTTCCCTGGCCGAACTGTCCTCAATGATCCCCACCGCCGGCGGTGGCTACGGCTTTGCCCGCAGCGCGTTCGGCCCCTGGGGCGGGTTCCTGACGGGCACGGCGATCCTGATCGAATACGCCATCGCCCCCGCCGCCATCGCGGTATTTATCGGCGCGTATTGCGAGTCGCTGTTCGGTATTGGCGGCTGGATGATCTATTTGGCGTTCTACATCATCTTTATCGGCATCCACATCTTTGGCGTCGGTGAAGCGTTGAAGTTGATGTTCGTGATTACCGCCATCGCGGCCATCGCGCTGGGCGTGTTCCTGGTAGCGATGGTGCCGCACTTCAACGTCGCCAATCTGCTGGATATCCCGCTGAGCGATGCCAAGGGCGCCAGCAGCTTCCTGCCGTTCGGCTACGTTGGCGTGTGGGCGGCGATCCCCTATGCGATCTGGTTTTTCCTCGCGGTAGAGGGCGTGCCACTGGCTGCGGAAGAAACCAAGAACCCCAAGCGCGACCTGCCACGCGGGCTGATCGGCGCGATTGTGGTGCTGACCAGTTTTGCCCTGTTGATCCTGGTGATCGCGCCCGGCGGTGCGGGCACTTACGCGCTGATCAAATCCGGCAACCCGCTGGTGGAAGCCCTGGCATTGGCCTACGGCGGTTCGACCTGGATGGGCAGCTTCGTCAACCTGGTGGGCCTGGCCGGCTTGATCGCCAGCTTTTTCTCGATCATCTATGCCTATTCGCGGCAGATATTCGCCTTGTCCCGTGCTGGCTACCTGCCGCGCAAGCTGTCCCAGACCAACAAGAGCAAGGCACCGGTACTGGCGTTGGTGATTCCCGGGATGATCGGCTTTGGCCTGTCGCTGACCGGCCAGGGCGATCTGCTGATTCTGGTGGCGGTGTTCGGCGCGACCATTTCCTATGTGTTGATGATGGCCGCCCACATCACCCTGCGCATCCGTCGCCCCAAAATGGATCGCCCGTACCGCACGCCGGGCGGCATCTTCACCTCGGGCGTGGCACTGGTGCTGGCCTGCGTGGCCGTGGTGGCGGGCTTTCTGGTGGATCCACGGGTGGTGATTGGCGCTGCGATCATCTATGGAGTATTAATTGCTTACTTTGCTTTCTACAGCCGGCATCACTTGGTAGCAGGCACGCCGGAAGAAGAGTTTGCGGCGATCCAGGCCGCAGAGGCCGCCTTGCACTGATTGCCGAAAACCTCGACGCGGGCGGCGTTTCCAGGTCCGCCCGCGTCATTCAGGAGACACTGTATGGCAAGCTTTTCCCACGCGGTGGGTGCACACACCTACCGCTTCGACAGCCTCAAGGATGTGATGGCCAAGGCCAGCCCGGCGCGTTCCGGGGATTTCCTCGCCGGTGTTGCCGCACAAAATGACGGCGAACGGGTGGCCGCGCAGATGGCGCTGGCGAATATCCCGCTCAAGCACTTCCTGCAGGAGGCGCTGATTCCTTACGAGAGCGATGAAGTCACCCGATTGATCATCGACACCCACGATAAACAGGCGTTTGCACCGGTCAGCCACCTCACCGTCGGCGGCCTGCGCGACTGGCTGCTCAGCGACGCGGCTGACGAACAGTCCCTGCGTTTATTGGCACCGGGGCTGACACCGGAAATGGCCGCCGCCGTGTCCAAAATCATGCGCGTGCAGGACCTGGTACTGGTGGCGCAGAAGATCCGCGTGGTCACCCGGTTTCGCGGCACCCTCGGCCTGCGCGGGCGGCTGTCCACGCGCCTGCAGCCCAACCACCCCACCGACGAACCGGCGGGCATCGCCGCCAGCATTCTCGACGGCCTGCTCTACGGCAACGGCGACGCGATGATCGGCATCAACCCGGCCACCGACAGCATCGCCTCGATCTGCGCCATGCTGGAGATGCTCGACGCCATCATCCAGCGCTACGACATTCCCACCCAGGCCTGCGTGCTGACCCACGTCACCACCTCCATCGAGGCGATCAACCGTGGCGTGCCGCTGGACCTGGTGTTCCAGTCGATCGCCGGCACCGAGGCGGCCAACGCCAGCTTCGGCATCAGCCTGAGCCTGCTGCAGGAAGGTTACGACGCGGGCCTGAGCCTCAATCGCGGCACCCTGGGCCAGAACCTGATGTATTTCGAAACCGGCCAGGGCAGCGCCTTGTCGGCCAACGCGCATTTTGGCGTCGACCAGCAAACCTGTGAAACCCGCGCCTACGCGGTGGCGCGGCACTTCAAACCGTTTCTGGTCAACACCGTGGTCGGCTTTATCGGCCCCGAGTACCTGTACAACGGTAAACAGATCATCCGCGCCGGTCTCGAAGACCACTTCTGCGGCAAGTTGCTCGGCGTGCCGATGGGTTGCGACATCTGCTACACCAACCACGCCGAAGCCGACCAGGACGACATGGACACCCTGCTGACCCTGCTCGGCGTGGCCGGGATCAATTTCATCATGGGCATCCCCGGCTCCGACGACATCATGCTCAATTACCAGACCACCTCATTCCACGACGCGCTGTACGCGCGCCAGACACTGGGATTGAAACCGGCGCCGGAGTTCGAACAATGGCTGGCGAAAATGGGCATCTTTACGCAGAAAGGTGGCAAGGTGCACTTTGGTAACAGCCTGCCACCGGCGTTTCGCCACGCTCTGGCGCAATTGGGATGAAGGAGCCGACCGTGCAACCAGAATTGCCTGACAACCCATGGCTGCAACTGCGCCGCCTGACCCCGGCCCGCATTGCCCTGGGCCGCACCGGCACCAGCATTCCGACCAACGCCCAACTGGACTTCCAGTTCGCCCACGCCCAGGCGCGAGACGCGGTGCACCTGCCCTTCGATCATGAAGCGCTGAGCCGCCAATGTGCCGAACGCGGCCGCGACAGCCTGTTGCTGCACAGCGCCGCCACCGACCGGCATACCTACCTGCAACGCCCCGATCTTGGACGCCGCTTGAGTGATGAATCGGCCCAGACCCTGCGCGACTATGCGGCAGCCCATCCGAATGGGATGGACCTGGCGATCGTAGTAGCCGATGGCCTGTCGGCGCTGGCCGTGCATAAACACACCGCGCCCTTTCTGACACGTCTGGAAGAACAGACCCACGCTGAAGGCTGGTCCTTGTCACCGGTGATCCTGGTAGAGCAGGGCCGTGTGGCAGTGGCCGACGAGATCGGGCAACTGCTCGGCGCCAAAATGGTGGTGATCCTGATCGGCGAACGGCCGGGGCTCAGTTCGCCGGACAGCCTGGGGCTGTATTTCACTTACAACCCCAAGGTCGGCCTCACCGACGCCTACCGCAACTGCATCTCCAATGTGCGCCTGGAAGGCCTGAGTTACGGCATGGCGGCCCATCGCCTGCTGTACCTGATGCGCGAGGCCTGCCGCCGGCAATTGTCCGGGGTCAATCTCAAGGACGAGGCGCAGTTGCAGACGATTGAATCAGATGACCCGGACTTGATGAAGGGCAATTTCCTGCTCAGCCCACCCGTAGACTGATCGCCGCACGATTGCGCTTTTTCGTGGCTTTAGGCAGCATCAAGCGACGACCGCGCGCGTGGTCATACCCATTTGGAAGTTGAGGCCTGGCATGCGGATTACTCAAGCGACCCTGGAACACCTGGACCTGCTCACCCCGCTGTTCGTCAAATACCGCGAGTTCTATGGGGCCCTGCCGTTCCCGGACTCGTCGCGGGCCTTCCTGGAAAAGCGCCTGCGCCGCAAGGAATCGGTGATCTACCTGGCACTGGCCGATGATGATGACAAGCGGCTGCTGGGGTTCTGCCAGCTCTATCCAAGCTTCTCTTCGCTGTCGCTCAAACGGGTGTGGATCCTCAACGACATCTATGTGGCAGAGGACGCGCGCCGGCAACTGGTCGCCGATAACCTGATGCGCACAGCGAAGAAAATGGCCAAGGAAACCCACGCGGTGCGGCTGCGGGTATCGACCAGCAGCGATAATGACGTGGCGCAGAAGACCTACGAGTCCATCGGTTTTCGCGAAGACACCGAATTCAAGAACTACGTGCTGCCGATCAGCGAGGACTGACCCTCAAACACCAAAATCCCCTGTGGGAGGGGGCTTGCCCCCGATGGCGGAGTGTCAGTTAACGAATCTATCCCTGCCCCACCGCCATCGGGAGCAAGCCCCCTCCCACATTTTCAAATCGAGCCCCACCGCTTCACAATTTCACGACACTCCCCGCTACAAAAGCCACACGCTTTTCACTATTCAATCCGTATAATGCGCACCTCTCAGGGTTGTAAGAATCTCGACATACACGTGTAGCCTTATTTCCCGTCGTTCCCGCACTGGCCTGCTGAGCCGGGCCATTCACACAGGTGCCATCCATGGATTTCAACCCGCTTGACCTTATCCTGCATCTCGATGTTTACCTCGACATGCTGGTAACCAATTACGGTCCGTGGATCTACGCCATTCTGTTCCTGGTGATTTTCTGCGAGACCGGCCTGGTGGTCATGCCGTTTTTGCCGGGCGATTCGTTGCTGTTCATCGCCGGTGCCGTGGCCGCAGGCGGCGGCATGGACCCGGTATTGCTGGGCGGCCTGCTGATGCTGGCGGCCATCCTCGGCGACAGCACCAACTACGTGATCGGGCGAACGGTGGGCGAACGCTTGTTCAGCAACCCGAACTCGAAAATCTTCCGTCGCGACTACCTGCAAAAAACCCACGACTTCTACGACAAGCACGGCGGCAAAACCGTGACCCTGGCGCGCTTCCTGCCGATCCTGCGCACCTTCGCGCCGTTCGTCGCCGGCATCGCGAAAATGCCCTACCCGCGCTTCTTCGGGTTCAGCGTGCTCGGCACCATTCTCTGGGTCGGTGGCCTGGTGACCCTGGGCTACTTCTTCGGCAACGTGCCGTTCATCAAGAAGAACCTGTCGTTGCTCGTCGTGTTCATCATCCTGCTGTCCCTGGTGCCGATGATCATCGGCGTGGTGCGCAGCCGCTTTGGCCGCACCTCCTCCGAAGCCAAACCACACTGATCGCCCGTGTGGTCCCTCAGCGCCTGGCGTCGCCGGCGCCTGCTGGCCAAGCACCCGATTGCCGATGACACCTGGCAGCGGGTGCGCCACCACCTGACCTTCCTCGACGGCCTCACAGCCGAGCAAGACCAGTGGCTGCGCGAAGCCTGTGTGCTGTTCCTCGCCGAAAAACACCTCACCGCCCTGCCCGGCGTCGAACTGCACCAGGAACAACGCCTGCTGCTCGCCGCCCAGGCACAACTGCCGCTGATGAACCTGGGCGACCTCGACTGGTATCAGGGCTTCCATGAAATCGTGCTGTACCCCGACGACTTTCTCAGCCCGCAGCGCCATCGCGATGCCAGCGGCGTGGAACACGAGTGGGACGGCGAACACAGCGGCGAAGCCTGGCAGCTGGGCCCGGTCATACTCGCCTGGCCCGGGGTAATGGCCAGCGGCCAATGGGAAGGCTACAACCTGGTCATCCACGAGCTGGCGCACAAACTGGACATGCTCAACGGCGACGCCAACGGCCTGCCACCGCTGCACAACGACATGCGCGTGCAGGACTGGGCCGGCGTGATGCAGAGCGCCTTTGACGATCTCAATCGCCAACTGGACGCCAACCCCGACGCTGAAACCGAGATCGACCCCTACGCCGCCGAAAACCCGGCGGAATTCTTCGCCGTCACCAGCGAATATTTCTTCAGTGCCCCGGACTTGCTGGTCAATAGTTATCCACAGGTGTACGCCCAACTCAGCCGCTTTTACCGCCAGGATCCCCTGGCCCGCCTGACCCAACTGCAAGCCCGCGACCCGCGCTACCAGCCGCAGGGCGAATGACCGTACGACGCTTGGCGCATGGCATCGGCGTCAGAATATGCCTATAATCGCCGCCACTTTTAGGCCAATCCGGCCATGTCACATGGCCAACTAACGGGGGCAACGCCCAATGAGCTACAGCAAGATTCCGGCTGGCAAAGACCTGCCGAACGACATCTACGTCGCCATCGAAATTCCGGCCAACCACGCGCCGATCAAATACGAAATCGACAAAGACAGCGACTGCCTGTTCGTTGACCGTTTCATGGCCACCCCGATGTTCTACCCGGCCAACTACGGTTTCATCCCCAACACCCTGGCCGACGACGGCGACCCCCTCGACGTGCTGGTCGTGACCCCTTACCCGGTCACCCCAGGCTCGGTCATCCGCGCCCGTCCGGTCGGCATCCTGAACATGACCGACGACGGCGGCGGCGATGCCAAAGTCATCGCAGTGCCACACGACAAGCTGTCCCAGCTGTACGTCGACGTGAAGGAATACACTGACCTGCCGCCCCTGCTGCTGGAACAAATCAAGCACTTCTTCGAGAACTACAAAGACCTCGAAAAAGGCAAATGGGTGAAGATCGACGGTTGGGGCGACGCAGAAGCCGCCCGCGCCGAGATCATGAAGTCGGTGGCCGCCTACAAAGGCTGATACCCGCGCCTCATTGCCACGGCAATCAAAAAGCCCCGATTATTCGGGGCTTTTTTGTGGGGAAAATAAACATCAAGTTCAGCGCTTAAGTTTAGACGTTCAACTAACCAGCAACCCTGAAGAATAAAGCTACAACTAAGCAAAAACCTACACGCGCAAATCAACGCATGGTTTATTTGAATGGTTTTCCCGGCCAGTAAACTCTGTGTTCATGAATACATCAGGTGATCGTTTAAAAGCGCTACTACGGGAAGTTCATCTTTCCGCCTCCGACTTCGCCAAGAACCGCGGCGTCACGCCTCAGCACGTGAACAACTGGTTCAAACGCGGCGTCCCCATGGGCCGACTCAACGAGATCGCAGAACTGCTGTGCGTCTCCAGTCGCTGGCTAAGCGACGGCCGCGGCCCCAAACACCCGCCCGCCAACTACCTGTTGGAAGCCCCCACCGCAAGGATTGCACCCGCCCGCGAAGATATCGGCAAATACCTCACAGGCCCCGCCTGCCGCCCGGAAAACAACGACGTGGAAATCCCCCTCCACCCCACATTCACCTCAACCGAACGCATCCGCGTCACCCAACACACCCTCCAGACCCTCAACGTAAAACCCGACCGAGCCGTGGGCGCCTACATGGTCGACAACAGCATGATCGACATCATCCAGCAAGGCGCCACCCTCGCCATCGACCGAGGCCGCACCCGAATCATCGATGGCGAAATCTACGCCGTCGAACACGACGGCATGCTGCGCATCAAATACCTCTACAACCGCCCAGGCGGAGGCTTGCGCATGCGCAGCCACAACGCCGGCGAACACCCGGACGAATACCTCACCTACGACGAACGCTTCGAGCAGAACTTCCAAATCGTCGGCTGGGTATTCTGGTGGTCCACCCTCAACAACCGCCGCCCACCCGTCCCGCTGGATGACCACCTGCTGGGCTGGGAAGGCGCTGAACCGGAACCGGAGGTGGGCAACTGAGGTGAATGTGGGTATCATGCGCCGCACATTTGGCAGGGGATGGTTTTAAGCTGTTGCCCTGCCAGGCGACGCGGAGGAGTTCCCGCAGATGCCCCTACTATTCAGCCCGACGCAACGTGGGCTGAGCGATTTGAAGGCTGGTGAGGTTTGTCAAAAACAAGCTGAGGCAGTCACAGAGAAGCCGGCCATAAGCCGGCTTTTTAATGCCCGCCAATCTCGGCTCAATTGTCCAACAGCCGCTGGACAATTGAATGATCAAAAGAGGCCGCTCAGCGACTTGCCGGCCTTGCGCGTCATGGGGCCTGCAAACACGCCACAGCCCGATCGGCCACCATTCTGGCCATCTCCACCAAATGCATCACCGCCCTTTGCGGGGCAGCCACTGGCTCGCCGAGCACCTGCGACGTGGCCAGCGCACAATGCAGCAGCTCAGCCACCTGCACCCAGGCGTCCTCGAAGCTCAGTTCTTCATTGACGGTAAACGGATTGGTCACAGCTGATGACGGTAAATCCGAACAAACGTTATCCATAGCAAAACTCCAATCGATAATTTGGAGCTGCCACTTTCCGCGACTAAACAAAAGGCGGCAGCTGTACGCAGGTTAGTCGACCGGTCGATTGGTAACCCGGCGCACCCGGAGGTGCCCTGCGCACAGCCACCATAAGATGCAGGCGAAGAGATGCCTGACTCATGAACTGCTTATGCGCCAATCGAATCCGGGCGACTAAACCCGGTCACTGAATGTGCAGTGACAATCCGCAGCCTAGTCACCCATTCCCGCTGGCGCAATGCGGTTGGGATTCTCTCGGAAACGTCCTGCAAATGAAAGGGATAGGACCTGCTGGCCATTCAAAGTCAAATCCCCCATCGCTCTTCACATTGATTTTGTGCAACAGACTGCTGCACTAACCATCGTCCTGTTCAAGTTGACAGTAAGACTCATCACAGCCGATTTATCCCTCATCAACCACCCATTAATCTGTGCCCATGTTGAACACAACGCCCAACCAACCTAAACAAAAAAGGATTCAACCATGAGCACTCCAACCTACAACCGCCTCAATAAAGACGACGCCATCGTACTGCTGGTCGACCACCAGACCGGCCTGATCTCCCTGGTGCAGGACTTCTCCCCCAACGAGTTCAAGAACAACGTACTGGCCCTGGCCGACCTGGCCAAGTTCTTCAACCTGCCGACCATCCTCACCACCAGCTTCGAACAAGGCCCCAACGGCCCGCTGGTGCCGGAGTTGAAGGAGATGTTCCCGGACGCGCCGTATATCGCTCGCCCAGGCCAGATCAATGCGTGGGACAACGAAGACTTCGTCAAGGCGATCAAGGCCACCGGGCGTAAGCAGATCATCATTGCCGGTGTAGTAACGGATGTGTGCGTGGCGTTTCCGACCTTGTCGGCGCTGGCGGAAGGATTCGAGGTGTTTGTGGTGACGGATGCGTCGGGCACGTTCAATACCACGGTGCAGCAGGCGGCGTGGAGCCGAATGACCCAGGCCGGTGCGCAGTTGATGAACTGGTTTTCGGTGGCGTGTGAGCTGCACCGCGACTGGCGCAACGATATCGAAGGGCTGGGGAATCTGTTGTCCCAGCGTATTCCCAACTATCGCAATTTGATGAATGGGTATGCGGCGTTGACGGCGCAGCAGAAATAAGTAAACCCAGCGTTAAGAAAAGCCTGCTATGAAAGCGGGCTTTTTCACGTCATGCCTACCCTGCCAACAATTGCTCAATCACCACTTCCAGCTTCGCCACGGCTTCCGCCCGTTTTGCAGCAGGTATTTGCCTGACGTTATGCAATTTCCATTGCACGGCAGGCAAACGATCTATTCCCGGCAGGTTCAGCGTCGTCCAGTCCGGCTTTCCCTGTTTGATCGAGATCAGGAAGGCGGCATCCTGCTCACTGAATTGTTGGCGGGTCGCGGCTAACAACGCCTCTCTGGTCGCTTCCAACTGGTCAAGTGTGACGGGCTCTCGCGTCATGCCGGCGAATTCAGCCTGAAACGCGCCCGCTAATGGCTTCCAGCGGGGCGCAAGCAATTCAGCCATGGGCCGGCTGTGGCTGATCAGATACACCAGAAAGCCCTCGAAGATTTCACGTGTCAGCCCTTGCTCCCGAAGCATCCACATCACGTCGAAAAGGTCTCTGGGATGTTGCCGATCCAGTGCATCGCAGATTTTGCCGCCATACAGGTCTGGCAGGGACACCACGGCCACCGAAGCGAATCCGAACGCTTCCTCAACCAGCGGCACTACGTCACGCGCCAACGGTGGATGGACGGTGCCGCGCAGCACTGGCGAAACTTCAATCTTGATTTGGGCCTGGGCGTTCCTTACGAGAATCCGAAGCTCATCGTCTCGATTTCCTTGAATGGTGGCGACGGCTCCGGGAAGGCCCCGCCCTATCGCCTCGGTAATCCGCTCCAGGGCCTGGCGAGCGTCGACCAATGCCTGCTGACGATCAGCGCTGGGCAGATACGCCAGGTCTATATCCACCGACAATCGAGGCAGGTCACGTACGAACAGGTTAATCGCCGTGCCTCCCTTCAGCGCGAAACATCGTTCTGCCGCCACGTAAGGAATGACCTGCACCAGCAGACGAACCTGAGCGGCATAACGTGGATCAAGTGGCATTGGCAAAACGCTCCGGAACGGTAATAAGGAACTCTTTATCGAGTCGACCGCCCCGGATGATTTGCCGCTTGCCCTTGCCTGGATCAATGCTGGAACGGTCTATTCGCTCGTACCAGGTATGAGCCGCATTGCGCGCCAGCACAAAGAACACACGTTTGACGCGGATGGAGTTGCACGCTTCAAGCAGCTTCTGCAGGCGCCTGGGGCTCAACGTGGTAAGACCGTTCATCACATCGGCTACACCGCTGAACAGCATCTCGTCGGCGCTTTGGTGAATAAGCTCGAGCACCGCACGTTCCGGGGTGGAGATTTTTAGCGCGAATTGGCGGTAAGGTATTTGGAAAACTTGTAACGCCATATCTTCCAGCCCTGTGAAGAGCGCGCCCGGATGGAAGTTAATCTGCGCTTCCCATTCATGCTTGCGAAACCAACCGGGAAGAACGGCGCCTGAAGTGCCAAATAAATCAACGGTTTCTTTTCCAAACGTCAGGTAATGGCTGTAACCGGCCAGGCTCAACGCCGTCGCGCCGCCCGGCCAGGTCTGCATCGTTGCACCCTGTTGCAATGCGAAAATACCGCCGTGCCAGTCGATACTGTCGCCGGTGCGTTTCCAGGCACCATGACCCACACGCTCAACCCAGCCTGTTTGCTGATATTTCTGAATGAGGTTGGGGCCGACTCCCTGCTCGTGAAGCCATGCCTGAGTGACGATCGTGCCCGACGGCCAATCTGCGAGAAGACGGTTTATTTTCATGAAAAATATATCCCTATAAGGGTATTTATAGGATGAATATTAAACCATGATGCCGCTTCGGGGATCACTTTCTCCGCCTTTTATTGTCACCTAATAGTAGGCAGTAAGACTCCCTCCACCCCGATTTATCCTCCATCAACCACCCATTAATCTGTGCCCATGTTGAACACAACGCCCAACCAACCCAAATAAAAAAGGATTCAACCATGAACACTCCAATCTACAACCGCCTCAACATTAGCCGCGCAAATCGCCGAGTTGCAGCGGATGTAAGCCGGTTTGAATGCGTTTGAAACCCAGCTGAAATGCGCTCAAGGCACTGTTCGTCAATCAGCAGCGTCGCTATCTGAAGTGATCCGGGGGCACACGTCGACATCGAAAATTGCCCGCCTTTTGTAAGCGCAATCTGATTTTTCAAACCGCTCATCCAGCCGCCTTTCGCTGCGGCAGACTCCGACGCCTTGCCTTCTGCCGAGACGTCATGGATGACCCACGCTGCCCACATCACCTCGATCGAATATGAGCTGGATACTTTCCATCAGAGCCTGACGATTTATCGCCAGCAAATGGGTGCCTGGTATTCCCGAGCACTGGATTCGGTGAGCCATGCTGCGGATATGCCGTCGTTGCTGGGGATGGACCGGGTGTTGCGGGCCGGGGATTCGCAGCAGTCGGTGAGCCATACCGACGCGGATTTTTCTACTGTGGCTCGTTGCCCGGTGGGTGGCGTGCTTAAGATCCAGAGCAGGTTCGAGTCGCTGTATGACGTACCGATTGGCGACATCCCTGCTGAGGTGACCCGCCTGGATGACGGCAGTTCAGCCGTGATCATGCTCGATGAACACGGCGAGGGTTCGCACTATTGCGCCGCCGGCGGGCGCTATCAAGTTCGGGTTCAAGGCGGTGTTTCAGCGCAGCAAGTGGATGCCTTGTTTGCCTCTTATGCCGGACTGACAGCAGATCTGGAGCAATGGCTGCGCGATCAGTGGAAGGACTTCAAGCCGCATTGGCAGCAATCCACGGCCAGTGCAATTGGCAGCGGCATACTGGCAGGCAGTTGGACGGCGATCCGTGAGGTGTGGGGCAGCATAAAGCTGGTGCAGTCGATCCTTGAAGATCCGTTGCAGTACGTAGAGCACTTGGGAGCCCAAGCAGCCAAGTTGGCGCAAATCGCCAGCGATGCCCCCAAAATCATGGAACACGCGATGTTGCTGGCCAGTGATGAGGCGGCACTGTTCCTTCTGGTGCGCACCGCGTTGGTCTGGCTGGACGCATTGCCGCCGGGCCAGATCGCGCAAGTGGCTGCAGGGTTGATCGTGTCGCTGCTGATTGACCTGGTGATTGGCGCGGTACTGACCATCGCCTTACCGGCGGCGGGTGTGGCGTATTTGAGCTTGCGGCTGGGCAAGTATGGCGCTCGGATTGTTGATGCTGCGGTTGGCTTCATACAGAGCATGCTGGCGATTCTGACCAAGTTTATGCAGGCGGTGGATCGCTATAAAGCGGTGGCGGTTCGAGGGGTGGTCGGTGGGCTGAAGCAGGGCACCCTACAGATGCGCTGGAAGGCTCGGCAGAACGCGGTGCTGCGGCAGAAAGAGCATGTAGATGATGTGTCTGCCGTGGCTTCGAATCCGAAGGGCGATGCAGCGGCTTCTGCGGACAAGACCGTTACCCACGGTTGCCCGGTGTCGATGGTCACCGGCGAGGAACTGCTGACCCTGACCGACGGCGCGCTGGATGGGATCTTGCCGTTCGAGTGGACGCGCTTGTACCGCACCAGTGCGGTGGAAGTGGATTGCGGGTTGGGGTTTGGCTGGAGTCATGCGCTGGCGCACAGGCTTTCTGTGTCGGGCGATTCGGTGGTGTGGACCGACCACGAGAATCGCTCGACCACCCTGCCCTTGCCGACGGCGGCTCGGCCGGCGATTACCAACAGCCTGGCGGAAGCGGCGATTTATTTGGGCTCTGTTCCCGACGAGTTAGTACTGGCCCAGTCTTCCCGGTTTTATCACTTTTGCGACGGCGTGCTGACGGCGATCAGCGATGCGTATGCCAACCGATTGCACATTTTCCGGGATCGGTTGGGGCGTATTGAGCGACTGGATAACGGTGCCGGGCGCTCTTTGCTCTTGCGCTACGCGCTGGGTCGGATTGTGGCGGTGGACTACCAGGTTCATCGCGCCAAAGGCCATGAACCCTTCGTGTGGGTGACCGAGCAGAACGTCGTTTCCTACGCCTACGACGATGCTGGACGACTGGTGTCGGCGACCAATGCCGTCGGTGAACGCGAGGTTTATCGGTACGACGAACAGCACGTCATTCTTGAGCGGCAGTTGGCCGGTGGGGCGGGTTTCTTTTGGGCGTGGGAAAGGTCTGGTAAAGCCGCGCGCTGTGTCCGGCACTGGGCCAGTTTTTCGCAGATGGACACGCGCTATGTATGGAGCGATGACGGCAGCGTCAACGTGCACAACGCCGATGGCAGCCAGGAAGTGTACGTGCATGACGACCGGGCGCGACTGGTACAGCGCATCGATCCCGACGGTGCCCGGCATTTCAAATCCTACGACGACAAGGGCCGACTGACCGTCGAGCAGGACCCGCTGGGCGCGGTGACGGCGTATCAGTACGACGAAGCCGGACGCTTGGTCGCGCTGTTTCCGGGAGAGGATGAGCCGACGTCCTACGAGCATGACAATGGTTTCGTACGGGTCGTGCGGCGTGGTGAGGCAGTTTGGAAATACGAGCGTAATGAGCGAGGCGATGTCATCCGCAGGATTGATCCGGAGGGCAACGCGACCGACTACAGCTACGACAAGCAAGGGCAACTGACCGGGGTCTGGTATCCCGACCACAGTTGTCATCGGCTGGTGTGGAATGAGCGTGGGCAGCTTGTTGAAGAACAGCTGCCCAACGGTGGCATCAAGCGCTATCGATATGACGACCTGGGGCGGCAGGTTGCGCGGGAGGATGAATACGGCGCGCTGACTCAGTATCAATGGGACGCGGTAGGACGCTTGACTCGCTGGGTACTGCCGGACGGCGCTACGCGGGAATTCAGCTACAACCCCTACGGAAAAATCATCGCCGAACGCGATGAACTCGGCCACGTCACCCGCTACGAATACGCCGACGGACTGCACCTGATCAGCCGCCGCATCAACGCCGATGGTACCCAGGTCAAGTATCGCTACGACAATGCCCGCCTTTTGCTGACTGAAATCGAAAACGAAGTTGGCGAAACCCATCAACTGGACTACCACCCCAACGGCCTGATCCGACAGGAAACCGGCTTCGACGGCCAACGCACCGCCTACGCCTACGACCTCAACGGCAACCTGCTGGAAAAGACCGAACACGGCGACGACGGTAGTCAGCTTGTTACCCAATACGAGCGCGACCATGCCGGTCGTCTTGTAAGAAAAACCCTCCCCGATGGCAATACGGTCGACTACACCTACGACCGCCAAGGCAACCTCCTCAGCGTCGAAGACGGCCACTGGGCGCTGGCCTACGAGTACGACAAACAAAACCGCCTCACTGCTGAGCACCAGGGCTGGGGCACCTTGCGCTATGGCTACGATGCCTGCGGGCAACTTCAACATTTACGCCTGCCGGATAATAACCGTCTGACCTTCAACCACGACAAAGGCGGCCACCTGGCCACCGTCGAGCTGAATGGCGCACTGCTGACCTCCCACCTGTTCCACGCCGGCCGCGAACACCAACGCCAACAAGGCCAACTGCTCAGCCACTACCACTACGACGACCAAAACCGCCTGCACGCCCACGCCGTCACCCAGCAAGGAAACCACCTTTACCAACGCCAATACGACTACGACA
>NZ_CVTO01000088.1:0-40538 GCF_900004715.1 Pseudomonas sp. 24 E 13 | reverse complement strand
GCAGACAAAATCACCGCCACCGTGGGTCGCGACCTCACGCTGCAAAGCCTGCAGGACACCGATAACTACAAGTCCAAGCAAACGGATGTCAGTGGAGGCGTCAGCTTCGCCATCATCGGCACCGGTGGCAGTGCAAACCTGAGCATCAGCAAAAGCAAGATCGACTCCAAATACCAGAGTGTGCAGGAGCAGACCGGCCTGTTCGGCGGCAAGGGCGGCTACCAGATTGATGTGGGCAACCATACGCAACTCGATGGCAGCGTGATCGCCAGCACGGCTACGCCGGACAAAAACCGCCTGAACACCGGTACGCTGGGATGGAGCGTTTTAAAGAACAAGGCTGAGTACACAAGCCAATTGCAGAGCGCCAGCATCAGCAGTGGCAGCGATGGCACCAACGCGTTCATCAGCAATATGCCCACCGGCAGCTTGGTCGGATTCAACCACGGCGACAGCGACAGCGGCACCACGTCCTCGGCCATTTCCAACGGCACCCTCAACATCCGCGACCCTGCCAAACAGCAGCAGGACGTGGCAACGCTGAGCCACGATGTTGAACACGCCAACGGCGCCATCAGCCCCATCTTCGATAAGGAGAAAGAGCAGAAACGGCTGCGGCAGGTGCAGTTGATTGCGGATATTGGCACTCAAGCGGCGGATATTACACGCACTCAAGGTGCCATTAACGCGGCCAATGCTCAAAAAGATCCCGAAGCGATAGCGGCTGCGCGAGACAAACTTATCCGTGAGGGCAATACCCAGCCGACGGATAAAGAGATCGCCGCACAGGTGACCCGTACGGTGATGCAGCCGTACGAAACGGGGGGCGATTATCAACGTGCCGCTCAAGCGGTGACGGCAGCTTTGCAAGGACTGGCGGGCGGGGACATCGGCTCCGCCCTCGCAGGCGCGTCGGCGCCCTATCTGGCGAACATCATCAAGCAGTCAGCGCAGGACAACGATACCGCCCGAATCATGGCCCACGTGGTATTGGGTGCTGTAGTTGCACAGGCCCAAGGGAACTCGGCGGTTGCCGGCGCCGCAGGAGCTGGCACGGGGGAGTTGATTGCGGCGCAGTTGTATCCGGGTATTAAAACCGAGAATTTGAGTGAGAAGCAGAAACAGACAGTATCGGCGCTTTCGACATTGGCGTCGGGCTTGGCAGGCGGGCTTGCAGGAGGTGACCTGAGCGGTGCACTTGCCGGTGCAAAGGCTGGCAACAATGCGGTTGAGAACAACTCAGTGGCTGATATTGCCAGTGCATTAGCTGAGGGTAAGACGCTTGAACAAAAAGCCGAAGAGCGCATCAACGCTGAAAACGAGCACTACAAGGAGCAAAACTGTGCAGGACTGAGCGCAGAGGCGTGCTCGGCGCAAATGTATGCCGAGCGCCGTGAAAGCCTTGCTTATACGTTGGCGGGTGGTGCTGTTGTAGTCGGAACAGTGGCAGGAGGCATGTTGCTTGGCCCAGCCCTGTTAAATGCCTGCGGGATGAACCCAGTAGCTTGTACCGAACTGACCATAGCAGCAGCAGAGGTGCCTTTTGGTGCCGCGATGGCTGGCGGTGGGGCGTTAGGTGTGGGAGGCTTTGGCAGTCTTGGGGCGAAGGAGGTAGCTGCTACTGCGGATGCTGCTGCTGCGGCGCGGAATGTTGAGACTGTAACAGGTGGCGCTCTTGGTCCAAAAGGGACAGCAGGTGCTTCTGTTGATGGCGCAGGCGGTATTACTGTTGCGCCTAAAACGATCCCATATGAACCAAAGGGCTCTGTTGTTTTACAAGGTGACGCCCCTGTATGCGGACCAGCCTGCGCAGCAATGACAATTACTGACAAAACGGGTGCGGCAATTAGCCTTGACAATGCAATTGGAAGCTTTGTAAATGGGGTCAGGCCGACCGGCGTTAACACTCTGGAATTATCAGATGTGATATCTAAGGCGGGAGTTAAGAATACTGTAAACACTTCAATGCTACCTGAGCAGTTAAACAAAGCACTGCAAGAAGGAACGAGTGTTATCGTTCAGGTTCCCGCTGGCCAAGGAAAACACTTCATTATTGTTGATGGTGTTAAATCTGTTGATGGCGTAAGTTACTATATGACACGAGACCCGTATGTCGGGCCAAGAGGTGTTCAGCAAGGGTTGTTAGATGGCGCAATGTCAACAGGCGTTAATGCCATTGTGATAGGGGAGTGATAATGAATATTGGCGATATTGTTGGGCTGGAGGGCTGGCTGGTTGTTATTGATTATAAACTTTTCCTCATTCCAGAGAACTATTCAGAAAGTTATGAAGATGGTGAAAAAATTGAAATTTCTAACCCTGAAATAATGTTTTCTGTGATGGATGAAATCCTTCCCTTGGCCGGAGGGAAGAGCTTTATATTTCATAAGTCTAAGGTTTCAGGGGTCTTGATAGAGCATTCGCCGATGAAGATTAAGCCAACAGCTTTATCTGTAGAGGAGAGGGGGCGTGGTTTTATTTCTATAGATATTGAGGGTGATGTTGAAAAAAATAAAGCTCGGTACGAGGACTTACTTAAGAAGAGACAGAATGTTAAGTCCGGTGACTGGCTAGATTACTTGTAGGTGCAAAAGCAACGACGACTGCTGGGGAGCTTGCTGGCGCACCTCATCACGCAAAGCCCGCTACAATATCTACAATCAAAATAGATGTTCGGGATAGTGTGATTCAGGCTGCATTCCTGTACTAGTTAGGAACAGTTATGAGCAGCGGCGAAACACTAATAGAACGATTTGTCGTCCAAGAGTTGGGTGACAGTGTTCGCTCTATTTTAAAAGATGCCTTTGACGAGCGGAACCATTCCAAGAGCGTTTTGCTCAGGAAGTTTGAATTTAATTGCTTTGATGTTTCATTGGATTTTGAAAATGACATCGTTACATTGCAAGATATTCTTTCTTCTGGAGAGGGTGACGCCCTTAATGTGCCGATGCACGATTTTATCTCCGCTTGCGGTTTGAATGTCTCTTGTAAGTTGTAGGTTTCTGGATGTTATCTGAATACTTGGTGGCTGACAGCACTGATGGCGCCAAGGAGTTCCTTATCGACTCAGAATCTATTAGGAACACATGCTCCGGGTGTTTTGCATGTGCATTTTCAAGTTAAAGACCCTGTGTCTGGAAAATATATTTCTAATAGTCATGTTTACCTATGCGGACTAGGATGTGAATATGTCTATCATTCGGAAGGGTGTCATTGTTACTGGCGGATACTCTGGGTGGAAAATTGTTGTTGCGGACGACCGTGATGGCGACACTGGCGGGTATTATCTTTACTTGAAGAAAAGTGATATTGAAGGGTTTGATTACTGGTTCGAGCATGAGGCAGGGCTTCAGGCTCAACTAGTTGATTTTGAGGTGGAGTGGATGGTTTAGTAAGTTTGATGAATTTGGCCTTTAATTTGCCTTCGATAACTCTAGAAGGTCTCGAATTGTTTAGCCAAGCTTGTGCTGTACCGGCTCTGTCTTTAGCTGGTAGAGAGGAGTCGATTATTATAGCGACAGAAGCAATATATTAGGCGCCATCAGCCAAATTAGGCATACAAAAACTTTCCAATCACAGCGTAATACCTAACCCAAGGAGTTATTTTTGAACATCCGACTACTTGCCATTTTTTCTACGCTGTTGCTCAGTGGCTGTGGTTCTATTAATCACAAACAGCCTATACAAGAGCAGCCCTACGATCAGGCAACCTCCGCAAGGATCCGTCTTTTCGGAAACAACGGTTTGCCCGCCGCAATCAATCCAGGACAAGACTGCGCTTCGAGCAAAGAACCTATTTATGCCTATGGCGATACACTTGCAGATAAGTTCAACTCCACCCTGGGCAAACACACCATACGAAGTATAGGAATGCCGGCGTCATGGAGGAGCGATCATCTGAGCTATGGCGAGTCGTACTCAGAGTTTGTTATCCCCGCAGGCGCCCCTTCTGTGGTCGTGATGAAAATGGTCACCGACCAATTCAGGTGTGTGCCAGCTCCTCAAGTATTTACTCCTGAGGCAGGTAAGGATTATGAGGCGTATCTGGACCGGCATGACTGGAGATGCGGCGGAGTGATTCGACTTCTCTCCGGTTTAGAGATGCCCGGCCCTGTCGCAGAAGTCCCATCGACTAGTTGCGCAAAACAATAGATATCCTCCCTGAGTTTCGGCGGCTTCTCCCGAGCTCAGGTAGGCCTCCACTGACGTGGCAGCAACTGAGTCAATCCCACTCGCCCGCTGCGTCGACGCTATTCAAACCTACCCCACACATAAATTCCGATAAGTGGGATCCAATTCACACATCCCTCGCGAACTTTTCCCCCTTTCCTTGTACTAACTTATTCGGCGATCTGATGGCTAAGTAATGGCATTTTCCCGATATGGCATTAAAAGCTGACGTTCTATCTCCAGCCAGCCAGCCTGACGATCGCATGTCGACAGTAATGAGCGAGCCCCCAGCGCCGGTTACTGCCGCATGTCCTTAATGCCCGCTGCAACGAGACTACGAAAATGGATGTTCGACAATTCGCCTTCCTGGCCCGCCAACCTTCTGCTGCCCTGAAGCCGCGAAACGCATTCTTCGGCCTGCCCAAGCGCGGGCTGGCGTTGATCCTCGCCAACGCGCTGTTCTGGCAGCCGTTGCTGGCCCAGGCCGAGGGCATCGTGGTCAGTGCGCCGGGTACCACGGTGGGCGCGGCGGGCAATGGTGTGCCGGTGGTGAATATCGCCACGCCGAACGGCGCGGGTCTGTCTCATAACCAGTTCAAGGACTACAACGTCGGCCCCAACGGCGTGATCCTGAACAATGGCAACGGCCCTATGGTCAACACCCAACTGGGCGGGATCATTGTCGGTAACCCCAACCTCAAGGGCGGCGCGGCCAACGTCATCCTCAACGAAGTCAACGGCGGCAGCGCCAGTCAGTTGCGCGGTTATACCGAAGTGGCGGGGCAGTCGGCCAAGGTCATCGTGGCTAACCCGTATGGTGTGACGTGCAGCGGTTGCGGCTTTATCAACACGCCCAACGTCACCCTGACCACCGGCAAGCCGGTCATCGACCCAACCGGCCAGTTGAAAAGCTACCAGGTCGATGGCGGCGCCGTGACCATCGACGGCGAAGGCTTGAACGCCAGCAACGTCGAACGCTTCGACATCATCACCCGCTCCGCCAAAATCAACGCTCAGATCAACGCCCGCGAACTCAACGTGATCGCCGGGCGTAACGACGTCGATGCGCAAAGCCTGAAAACCACCGTGCGCGCCGATGACGGCAGCGCCAAACCCGAGCTGGCGATCGACTCGTCGGCCCTGGGCGGCATGTACGCCGGCGCGATCAAGCTGGTGGGCACCGAGGCCGGTGTGGGCGTGAAGCTCGACGGTACGCTCGCAGCCAGTGGTGGCGATATCCAGCTCGACGCCAACGGCCGCCTGAGCATGGCGCAGGCGGCGGCCACCGGTAACGTCAAGGTCAGCGCACAGACCGTCGACCTCACCGACAAGGTCTACGCCAACGGCAACGTGCGACTGAGCAGCGCCCAGGACCTGGTCAACCGCAAGAGCATTGCCGCCGGCCAGCGCATCGAGATCAATGCGGCCAGCGTGAACAACCCCGGCATCATCGAAGCCGGCGTCGCCGCCGATAACACCCGCAACACCACCGGCGACCTGGTGGTGAACGCGCAGACCGTCACCACCAGCGGCAGCCTGCTGGCCAGCCGAGGCCTGGCGATTACCGCCGCACAAGCGCTGACCAACCAGGGCGCGATCATCCAGGCCAAGAACATCGAGGTCAGCAGCGCCAAGCTCACCAACCAGGGCGCCACCGCGCGTCTGTTCGGCGAGCAGAGCCTGGTGATCAGCTCACCGGCCATCGTCAACCTCGGTGGCCTGATCCGCTTCGGCGAAGGCCAGGCCGCCACGCTCAACAGCGCCTCCCTGGACAACCGCCAGGGTCGTATCGAAATGGCCGGCGGCAGTCTCGCGCTGACCAGCGCCGACCTGAACAACAGCGGCGGGCAAGTCATCGCCAACGACCTGACCGTCAATGCAGGCAACCTGAACAACCAGAACGGCGTACTGGTAGCCAAAACCGCGACCGTCAATGCCAGCGACCTCGACAACAGCCTCAAGGGCCTGATCCAGGCCGACGGCGGCGCGCTCAACCTGAGCGTCGCCAACACCTTCAACAACAACCAGGGTTTCGCCCAGGCCAGCACCGATCTAAACGTTACAGCCGGCACCCTCAGCAGCAACGCAGGCGGCGTATTGAGCGCCGACACCGGCAAGCTCACGCTGACCGCCGCGCAACAGCTCAACAACGCCCAGGGCCGCTTGCAGGCCGGGCAGGGCGATATCGAGTTGCACGCCGCCAACCTGGATAACCAGAGCGGCGTGATCGTCGGCAAGCAACTGCTGCTCGACGTGGCTGGCGGCGACATCGACAACCGCGCCGGGCGCATGTTGGGCGACCGCCTCGACGTACGCGCTTCCGGCCTCGACAACCGCAATGCCGGCCTGCTCGCCGGTGGCGCCCAGGGCGTAAGCCTGCTGCTCAAAGGGCCGGGCCAGTTGCTCAATGCCCAGGGCCGCATCCAGAGCGAGGGCCTGCTGCAACTGCAGGGCGAGCGCTTCGACAACAGCGCCGGCATCCTGCTGGGCCAGACTGTCGACGTCACCGCGCAGACCTTCACCAACAGCAACAAAGGCGCGCTGGTCAGCGATGGCGGCGACGTGGTGCTCAAGGTCAGCGACCTGCTCACCAACGTCGGCGGCCAGATCGACGCGGGCGAACGCAGCGTGCTGGTCAAGCAACTCACCACCCTCAACAACGACGGCGGCACCCTGCGCGGCAAGCGCCTGGACATCGCCGCGCAGCAGTTGAACAACGACAACGGCCAACTGCTGGCCGGCGCCGAAGGCGTGACCTACAGCGGCCAGGACCTGAGCAACCGCAAGGGCCTGATCCTCAGCAGCGGCGCCCCCACCGTGCTCACCACTGCCAGCCTGCACAACCAGGGCGGCACCGTGCAGGGCGACAGCCTGAGCGTCACCGCCAACAGCGTCGATAACGGCAGCGGCGGCCTGATGGCCAGCCTGGTCGGCAACCTGCAATTGACCGTCGAAGCCCTGGCCAACCGTGGCGGCAAACTGTTCGGCAAAGAACAAGTGACCGTCAGCGGCGCGACCCTCGACAACAGTGCGGGCGGCCAGGTCAGCGGCAATCAGATCAGCCTGAACTCACGCGACACCCTCACCAACCAGGGCGGCCTGATCGAGGCCAACCAGGGCCTGACCCTCACCGGCGGCAACCTGGATAACAGCGCAAGCGGGCAACTGCGTGCGCTGGGCGGCGCCAGCAGCAGCGTCAACCTCAGCGGTGCGTTGAACAACCAGAACGGCACCCTCGAATTCGGCAGCCAGGCCTTCAGCCTCGACGCCGCCAGCCTCAACAACCAGAACGGCATGCTGCAACACGCCGGCACCGGCCTGTTCCACCTCAACACCGCCAGCCTCTCCGGCAGCCAGGGCAATATCCAGGGCATGGGCAGCGCCGACTGGGCCTTCGGCAACGTCGACGGCCTGGGCCGCGTACAACTCAACGACGTGCTCACCTACAAGAGCGACCAGGCGCTGGCCCTCAAGGCCGGTGACCGCATGGCCAGCGCCAAGGGCTTGACCCTCAACGTGGCCAGCCTGGACAACGGCGGCGAACTGCTCAGCGACGGTGACATCAGCATCAACACCGGCGATATGAGCAACAGCGGCCGCGTCTCGGCCCTGCAAACACTCACCGTCGCCGCCAACAACCTCAGCCAGAACGGCGGCCGCCTGGCCGCCACCAATACCCGCCTGACCCTGGGCGGCACCCTGGACAACCTCGGCTTCCTCACCGCCCGCCAGCAACTGGATATCGCCGCCGCGCAAATCAACAACCGTGGCACCCTCGGTGCCCAGGGCACGGTGAACCTCACGGCGGTCAACGGCATCACCAATGCCGCCGATTCGCTGCTGTTCAGCGGCGGCGACATGACCTTGCGCAGCAATGGCTTCAGCAACAGCTATGGCGACGTCTACAGCAAAGGCAACTTGAGCTTCGCCGCGCGGGATGGCGGGCGTGCCGTGCTGTTCAGCAACCGTTCCGGCACCGTGGAAAGCGAAGGCTCCATCGGCATCAATGCAGGCTTTATCGAAAACGCCAAGGACGAATTCGAACTCGGGCAGACGCTCACCACCGGTAGCTTGTATTGGGTTTGTTCGCAACACTGCGGCGAGAAAGACGACTGGGAACGTGGCGAGATCACCATCTACGAAACGTACCTTGAGGCGGCGACTAAGGACTCAGTATCGGCGCGCCTGGTGGCCGGCAAAAACATGCTGCTGCAAGGCGACAATGTGCAGAACCGCTACAGCCTGATGGCCGCCAATGGCGACCTGAGCATCACCGCCGGTGACCTGCTCAACCAGGGCGCCGCCACGCGCACGGGGCAGCGCAAGATTGTCGTCAACACGCCGGGGCACGTTCCCGACGATTTGTTTGAACGCATGCGCTATGTCGACGTTCCCGCGTTCAATGCGGCCACGGCAGCGGGGAATTTCGATAAGGCGCGCTTCGAAGAACTGAAAAACCGTTCGCCCAATAGCCGGCCTTTCGTCCACTCAAGCGACGTCACCACCTGGACCAGCAACGGCGGCCCCGGCTACGACGCCACCCTGCAGGCGGGCGGCACGGTCAACCTCAACGTCGCCCGCACCCTGCAAAACGGCACGCTGCACAACAACACCCTGGCCCAGTTGACCGGCACCCTCGGCGACGACCAGACCGGCATCCCCGTCGGCGGCATCAACATCAACCTGAGCAAACACGCCAACGACCCGAGCGCCCAGGCCCCCGGCAGCGTCTTGCCCGTCGTAGGCGTGGCCCCCGGCGGCGGCTTCGTACCGGTGGACTACACCGGCACCGCTTTCGCCCCGGTCGACCCCACCACCTCGCCCACCTTCCAACTGCCCAAGGGCGAGTACGGCCTGTTCGTCAAAAACGCCGACCCCACCAGCCATTACCTGATCGAGACCAACCCCGAGTTCACCTCGGTGTCCGGTTTCTTCAGCTCCGACTACATGCTCGGCAAACTCGGCTTCAACGCCGACAACGCCTGGCGCCGCCTCGGTGACGGCCAGTACGAAACCCGCCTGATCCGCGACGCCGTCCTCGCGCAAACCGGCCAACGCTTCCTCGCCGGCGGCCTGTACAGCGACGCCGACCAGTTCCGTTACCTGATGGACAACGCGCTGGCCAGCAAAGACGCCCTGCGCCTGAGCCTCGGCGTGGCCCTCACCGGCCAGCAAGTCAGCGCCCTGACCCACGACATCGTGTGGATGGAAAACCGCGTCATCGACGGCCAGACCGTGCTCGTGCCGGTGCTGTACCTGGCCCAGGCCGACTCGCGCAACGTGCGCGGCAACAGCCTGATCCAGGGCCGCGACCTCAACCTCGTCACCGGCGGCGACCTGATCAACGTCGGCACCCTGCGCGCCAGCAACAACCTTACCGCCATCAGCAGCGGCAGTATCTACACCGGCGGCCTGGTCGAGGCCGGCAACAACCTGAGCCTGCTGGCCCAGGACAGCATCCGCAACGCCATGGCCGGCGAAATTCGCGGCAAACAAGTCAGCCTCACGGCCCTCAAAGGCGACGTCACCAACGACACCACCGCCATCCAGGTGCGTGACGGCGTCGGCATGCGCACCCTCACCGACACCAGCGCCGGCACCATCGTCGCCCGCGAAAACCTCGCCATCGACGCCGGCCGCGACCTCACCAACCGAGGCGCGCTGACAGCGGGCAACGACGCAAACCTTACCGCCGGCCGCGACCTCAACCTCATCGCCGCCAGCGACACCAGCGTCAAACACGAGACCCGCGACGACGGCGAGAAATCCAGCATCACCACCGACGTCAAAAACCTCGCCGCCAGCGTCACGGCGGGCGGCAACCTCAACCTGCAGGCCGGGCAAGACGTCAACATCATCGGCAGCACCGCCACCGCCGGCAAAGACCTCAACATCGCCGCCGGCCGCGACCTCAACGTCGCCTCGGTCAGCGACATGCACAACGTCGAAGGCAAGGAAAAGCACGGCAAAAAACGCATCAAGACCTCGGACGACCAGACCTCCCAAGTGGCAAGCGTGCTGACGGCGGGTGGAGATTTTGTCAGCCAGGCTGGGCGTGATACCACGATTGTGGCGAGCAGGATCAGTGCGGGGAATGAGGCTTATCTGTATAGCGGGGATAAGTTGAGTTTGTTGGCGGCTGAGAACAGTACGCATACGTTGTATGACATGAAGGAGAAGGGCAGTTGGGGCGCTAAAAAGGCGCAGACGGATGAAGTCACCCGCACGACCCAGGTAGGCACCGAAATCAAGACTGGCGGCAACCTGACACTGAAAAGTGAAGGCGACCAGCTGTATCAAGTCGCCAAGCTCAACAGCGGCAAGGACATCATCCTCGACAGTGGCGGTGCGATCGTCTTTGAAGGCGTCAAGGACCTGCACGATGAGAGCCACACTAAGAGCAAAAGCGACCTCTCGTGGTTCAGCGCTAAGGGCAAAGGTAATACAGACGAAACCTTGCGTCAGAGCGAGTTGGTTGCCCAAGGAAAACTTGTCATCAAGGCCGCCGAAGGCATTCGTATCGACGTCAAACAGGTCGATCAGCAGACTGTAAGCCAGACCGTTGATGCGATGGTCAAGGCTGATCCTAATTTGGCCTGGCTCAAGCAAGCTGAAGCGCGTGGCGACATTGATTGGCGCCAGGTGAAAGAGATTCACGAGAGCTTCAAGTACGACAACTCGGGGCTGGGTGCCGGTGCCAAGATTGCGATTGCGATCATGATGGCGGCGATTATGGGGCCGGCTGGGTTTGGTCTAGGTGGCTGGCAACTGGCGGTCGCTACGAGCTTCTCTACTACGGGTGTTACCAGCACCATTAACAACAAAGGCAACCTCGGCAGGGCCTTGAAGGAGACAGTTAGCGCCAACAGCATCAAGAGTGCGGCAGTCTCTGGTTTTACTGCCGGCGCACTTTCTTATGCTGATACCAATTGGTTTGCCGGTGCAGACAGCGCTGGTGCTGGTACTGTCAGCGGTGTTAGCCCGAGTGCTGGCTCGACGTTGGCGGTCACCAACTCCCCGAGTGATATTTTCACTTGGACATCGGCTGGAGATATTGCACTACGAGCTGGTGGCCGCGCTGTCATTTCCAGTGGGATATCGACGGCTATCCAAGGGGGGAGCTTCGGTGACAACTTCAATGCCGCTTTACTGGGAGAAGCCGGCAACGTCGCCATGGCCACGGGCTTTAACTGGGTTGGCGACACCATCAAGTTCCCGGATGGCAGTGTTCAGAAAATCGTTGCGCATGCCTTGATGGGTGGATTGCTAGCTGAAGCGACCGGTAGTGACTTTAAAACAGGCGCGGCGGCGGCGGGGTTGAATGAAGCGCTGATTAACCAGTTGGACTGGGCGGCACATGGCAACGACGATGTGATGTTGATGCTTTCACAGTTGACAGGTCTAGTGGCTGCCGCCGCAGTCGATGGTGATCTTGAAAAAGGTGCAGAAGTTGCGCAAAAAGCGACTACCTATAACTGGCTCCTGCACAGTGAAATTGAAGCTGCTGATAAAAAACGCGCGGGCTGCAAGTCGCTCGGTGCGGGAGCTGGTGCATGCGAGCGAAAAATCATCAAGGAAATGGATGACCTCGACCAGTCCAGAAACCTTGAAATGCTTGATCATGAGCGCTCCGTTCAATTGGAGGCTTACCTCACTGGTATGACCTTCGATGAGTATCGCGAGGGGGTAGCTAGTTACTTTAATGGTTATGATCGTAGTGAACTTGTTTTTACCGGGTATGAACCCGCGAATAAGTTGAGTTACCGGACAGAGGCCCTCGGAATTGGTGCCGTGGATTACACCGCTGAACTTCCGGGAAAATTCGTGGCTGGGCTCGATAATCTCGTGAAGAATTACAAAGAGATCCCAGCAAGCATTGCTCAGTCGGTGAGTGACGGTTACGAGTGGTTCAATAGCCCAATCCCGGCGCAGGCCATCGCACGAGCTGAGGATAAGCTCATCTTCTCCACCCCAGAGCAGTTGGGCGAGAGGCTCGTCGATACTACGCTGGGTGCTGCTACAGGTGCGGCTGGTGGATTTATTGGTGGAAGGCTGGTTGACTGGGCTGCCGGGCGCTGGGCACTACGGGCGGGGATGGACGCTCAGGAAAGCAAATTTGTTTTCCGAAGCGACAACGATTTTTCATCTACTACGAATGAAAAAGGTGCGCCTAAAGCTTACATAAATGCAGATAATGATCTCGTACCACCGAACCTGAATGGTGAAGGGTCCATTCAGTCCCATATTCGAGGTGGCAACTCTAAGGATTCTCCTTATATATCTACGACAGATCCAGTTGTTGCTGGGGAAATAAAGAATTACGGGGCGCAGCAAATTGCTATTGATGTAGGACAAATGCAAAAAGATATAGATGCTGGTAAATTAGCAAATGTTGAATTTTTAGACAATGCGAGCGTTAGATCAGCGTTGCAGCAGAAGGTAGATCAGGCGGAAAGAAGATTTGCCGTGAAGGCCAGTGACGAAAATGCAAGGCGCTTAAAGGCTGCTCAACAGGATCTTGAGAATGCCACCAGAGATGGAGAGTGCTTAATAAAAGGCTGCGTTCCTTCTCAATATGTTAAGCCTGTAAAGAAATAGGTGACACGAATGAAAAAAGACATAGAGGATTTGCTCTATTCTGTTCCTCCAAATGCAGATTATGCGGTCGATGCTACGGATATAGATGCGGAGGATATCCCACGTAGCAGAGTACAAGGTGTCATTGAGCTATTGGGGCACTCTGAGGAGAGTATTAGATTTGCCGCAGCGAGGTTGTTGACTAGCTGGGGGTATAGAGAGGGATTATCTTATTTATCCAATGCTTTATGCCGTGCGGATGAAATTGGAGAACTCGAAGTTCATAGGTTGTACGGTTACGACGAAACATTCAAGTTGGCATTGGCTGCGCTGGTTGGATATTTCACGCGTTCCTCTGATAGAGGAAATGGCGAGGAAGCAAGGGGTGAAATTTTTGAACCAATTAAGAAAATAATTAAATTATCAAATAGTCGACCTTTTGAGATTTCCGGATTTTTTTGGTTGGTTGAGGATAAGAAATTTTATGAGTATATTCCAGAGCTACGTGAGCACCTCATCGTTGTGATTGAGTCACCTGATCTTCATAGGTGGAAAATTTACGATGTTTTGAGGCTTTTATTGAGGGTTGATAATGCTTTTGCCAGTAATTTTTTAGAAAAAATGAATAAGCAGCTAGATGATTTTAAACTGGGCGGCAAATAAGTTTCTCTTCTGCGAGAAAAAGGGACAGATTTATTTGGAAGAATAGTGGTCTGACCCCTATTCAGCGCTAGAAAAGGGCGCGGATTTATTTTAATTCGAGTTAGTAATAAAAAGCCAATTAAATATAGCTGTTAACTTTTGCAGTAAGTTGCTAGTCAAGGATGCGCGCAATGAGGTTTAATATGTATCCCAGTATAAAAGTGTTTTTCGCCTTCTTATTAATTCCGTTTTTTGCGGGATTGGCAGCTGTGCCATTTATGTTGATTTCGATAATAGTGACAGTGGTCGAAAATTCGTCATTGATAGGAGAGGTAAGAGGAGGTGAGGTTTTTTCGCTATTTATTACGGTTCCCTTGATGGCTCAATTGGTATTTTTTATCCCCGCTCTGGGTTTTGCTATATCACTAATTTTGATTAAGCCAAAAGGTGGATTTAAAGCCTACTTAGTGATTTCAATTGTCGGTGCTTTTGTTTCCTCTATATGGATGTTGGGTGTTATTTTTTTCTTTATAAGTAAGGTTGAGGGTTATCAGATAGCAAGAAATATATTTCCTATGGTTTTGAGTTTTCTGTTAGGGGGGAGCGCTACTTGGGTAGCCGCTTATTGCTTTCTACCTCAACGTCTACCTAGAGAATAGAGTGACGTGAGGGGCGTCGAGGGCAACCGTATTTTACAGAAATGTCAGAATAAGGGAGCGGAAGAAAACTGCGATGGAAGGGAAGGTTAGATGATGAAAGAATCCTCATTTAGCGAAAAAAGGACAGGTTTATTTAAATTTGCGATGGGAAAACATATTAAATGAAAGGTGATCATTTGTTTGACGGCTTAGTGTCGTAGATGATGCTAATCTTAACGCAACAAGAGCAGCCCAGAAAAATGTTCGTAATGATTACTTAGATTTTTTTTGCGAGAGTTCGGAAGCGGGAAAATTGAGTCGGCAGAGTTCACGCTTTATAACGGCTTACTAGATGTAAGTGATATTTTTGATGAGGAGACTGCGGCGTTATTTGAGGGTGTGATGATTTTTGTCGATGATATGCGTGGGGCGATGTGTGGGTTTTGATAAAAATGATAAATGGGCTGTAGTAGAAATAGATTCTGCAGATGTTAGCGTTAAAAAGTTGTATGATGATTTTTCTTTATTTATTTATTATCTGTTGAGTTGAGTTAGGTTGAACAGGGAGTTGGTAGGTTCAGTTGAGGTCGATGCGGCAGAAGAAAGGCTGATTAAATAATTTTTCACCATTGTTAAAATTATAAGGCGCGTTGGTAATGTTAGATAAGCAAGCGTATGAGCTGACGAGGGAAGATCTCATTAATTTTAGCGCTTGGTTCTTTCCGATGGACGCGACCGTGGAGGATGAGTTAACAGTCCGGCCGCTTACTGAAAAAGAAGCCTGCACGGATTTTCAAGTCGTTGTGAGAACCAGTTTTTTTGGAGCGCGCGGCTCTGTATATTTAGGGTTTTTGTATTGGAGCTCTATTACCCCGGTTGAATATGTTAAGCCAGTTATTTTATCGGAAGGCGGCGAAGCTATCTGTTTTTGGAATGGAATAATAAAGCCTCAATGGAGTGGTTCGGAATTTTCCGCTTCGCTTAGAGCGGACTTGCCGATTTCTTATATGTCGGAGCCACTTGTTGATCTTCCTTCACTTCGCGGAAAACTTGAAGGGCTTTATTATCTCGCCGAGGATCAGGTGTGCTGCATAAAGTGATAAAGGAGCGCGCCCCACAGATTCATTTAGCTCTGCAGTTAGCGCACAAAGCGGGCGACACAAAGGCCGCCCGATTTTCACTCAGGACGGATCGGCATTAAGCCTACGACTGATGACATCCAGCAAATCGCACCCATCGCGCAGCGGAATGGCCAGCAAGTGGGCGAAGTCTGAAAGCACTACGGCATCGCTGCTGAGGTGTTCGCGAAAGGCCAGGTTTTCCAGCAGTTGGGTGACGGCCCGAATGCGGTGCACGGCGGCGTCGTGGAGGACGTCGAGAGGTGCCTGGGTGTCGATGATCAGCGCTGGGATGGTGCAGTCGTGGCCGGTTAGGGGCATGTATCGATTCATCATTAAGCTCTCTGGATTATTGAGGGCTCGTTCTTCGGGTCGCCAAACCCGGTCGCCTTTTGAGCGACCGCCGGACTATAAGCCGCACCACCAAACCCACGCAAGGCATCAAAATGCCGCCCCGTCGAAGAGTGCCACCACGACCCCTAATGTCTTCCCACTCGTTGCCGACATACTGCCGACGAGCGAACGCATTACTAATACGCCAATCCACAAGCCCCACCCCAAACATTAAAGGACCAATGTGAAAAACCTCCTCCTGATCCTCTTCACCACCCTCATCCTGGGCGGTTGCGTCAGCCACCCCCTCACTCCCGAAAACCGTGCGCAGATCAAGACCGTCAACGTCCTGCCCGTGAAGTGGGAAAAGAACATGGTGTACTTCGGTCGTGAACAAGCTTGGGGCGCTGCGTTGGGTGCCGGACTGGGCGCGGGTGCCGGCATGGCCAGCGGGGCGTCCAAGGTGGGCACTGCGGCGTTGAGCGGTGCAGGGTTTGCCGCCGGCATGAAGCTCGGGCAGTTGGCCGAGATGCCGACGCCGGTGGCCATTCTGGCGGTGATGGAGGCGGAAAAACTCGATGTAGGCGTGTTGCTCAAGCAGGGCTTTGTCGATGCGCTGGGCAAGACTTCGACGCTCAAGGTGGTCGGCGACGATGAACCGGCCGATGCGCAGATCCAGTTGACCGTGTCCGAGTGGGGCTTTCGCCTGACCCAGGGTTTCAGCAGCGTGATTTACCCCACCCTCAGCGTGGTGGCGCAGATGAATCGCGGCGATGAAATGATCTGGCGCACCTTTGAAACGGTGACGCCATTCAATGGCCAGAATGTTTATGGCTACACGCCGCTCACCTATCGCACAGACCCGGAGGCATTGCGTCGGGCGTTGACCGGGATTACGCAGATTTCTGCGCAGTATCTGGTGAAGGAGCTCAAGTAAGTCTGATGGTGAGGTAACGCGGTTGGTTGGTGCGGGCGTGATGGTGAACGCTCAGGCACCGTGTGTTTCTGGTTGCTCGCGTTATCGTTGGGGATCTTCGCGAGCAAGCTCGCTCCTACGGGATTGGGGGCGTGTCGCATGGTTTTGAACATTTTGTTTATCTCGATGTCTTTACCCCGCCCACCCGCAACCGGTCGGGCTGCATGGACTGCAGCGTTTTCAAATGACATTAAGGATTGATGTGAACCTCTCCCTATTACGGCCTCCTGTCTGCCACCGCCTGCGGTGCACCGGCTCGCGCCTGCGATTCCCAGGGACGCCGGGAGAGCCTCATTCGGATCGATTGATCCTTTCGTACAGCACACCTACTGCTGCCGGGCGTATTGGCGGCTTTGACTGTAGTTCATGGAGTTTGAAATGAAGCGCAAGCAGTTCCAGAAAAGTCTGTTGGCAATCATGGTCGGCGCAATCAGCACGCAGGTGCTGGCAGTCGAGTTCGACCTGGGTCAGGGCAAGAATATTTGGGCCAATGAGACGTTCAACGAGCCGGTCACCATTAACGGCAAGTTTTCCCGGGTGGTCGATTCCAACACCACTGATCCCGCCGGTCTCGGCTTTGTGAACACCAACATTCAAGGCTCGCTGATCAACCGCGCAGACATCACGCTGGACTCACAGGGCAAAACCATTCGTGCGATCGCCATCGACCCGATGTTCTGGTCTGGCCCTTCCAATCTGACACCCGGCACCATCACCGGGGATGTGGTTCAGGCGGGCAATATTCTGATGAACCATGGCGCCTACGAAGGGCTTGAAATCGGTGCCACCACCATTGGCGGCAGCGTTATCAACTCCGGCACCATCCGTTCCACGCCGCCGGTGAGCGCCGAGCCTTTTCCCGGCTACCTGGGCGGTGGCGAAGGCATTTACCTGCACGGCACCACCATTGCGGGCGACGTTTCCAACACCGGTGTGATCGACATGGCCGGTCCGGATGCGATTGGCTTGATCCTTGACGTCAGCGGCGACACGCCGACCACCATCGGCGGCAAGCTGTTGAATTCGGGTTCGATTATCGCCACCGGTGAAGGCGCCTGGGGCATGGAAGTGGAAACCGATACCAACCCCCTGCGTATTGAAAACAGCGGCCTGATTTCCGCCAATGGCAATGAGGCGAGGGGGCTGAGCTTTTTCTCCGGCACCGTCGATTACATTCTCAACACCGGCACCATTGAAGCCAAGGGCGCGTCGGCCAATGCCTTCGATCTTTCCGGCGCCAGCTTTGCGCAGAACAGCGCCACAGGCGCACGGGGTATCGTCAACCGTGGACTCATCGCGGCGGACGGCACGGCGATCCAGGTGGATGCGGCCAGGCAGGTCGAGACGTTTGAAATCAACCAGCAAGCCGGCGAAATCCGCAGCAACAGTGGCATCGCCGTCGACGCCAACAACCTCGCCAGCCTGAACTGGACCGGCGGCAAAATCACCGGCGACCTGCTCAACCTCAGCGCCGTCAACATCGGCGGTCAGGCGGGTTTCAGCGGTAGCCGTATCATCGCGCCGGTATCGGTCAACTCGGGTTCGCTGAACCTCTCGGCGCCCGGCACTGCTATCACCGGCGACCTCAATGTGGCCAGCGGTGCAGGTATTGATATGCACCTAACCGACAGTGTGGTGCCGACCACGCCGTACCTCACCGTCAATGGCACGGCCAATCTGGCTCAAGCTTCCAAGCTGACGGTCAGCGCCAACCCGGGCGACTTCGCGGCGCCTAAAGCCGGCACGCAATACACCTTGCTGCAAGCCACCAACGTGCAGAACAACGGCGTAGCGGTCGCCAGCGCCTCGTCGTTGCTCGACGTGCTCAGCTACTCGGCCGACGCGCAGACGGTCAAGGCCGTGGTGGCGGTGAAAAGCGACCAGCAGGTACAACAGGAACTGGCGGGTGTCAGCGCGGGTGCGTCAGCCGCGACCGCCGTCAATGTGCTGAAAAACGATGTGCTCGGCGGGCTTAACCAGAACGATCCGGTGTTCCAGAGCCTGGCCAACGCCGGGACTGCCCAGCAACTGGCGCAGCTCGCCGATCAACTCACCCCGGACGTCAACCGTGGCGCCCTCGACGTGGCGCTGTCGGGGCAAACCGTGGTCAACGGCGCGATCTTCAATCGCCTCACCGACCAGCGTGAAAGTCACCAGGTCGGCGGCGTGTGGGTGCAGGGCCTGAGCAGCAACATGGACCAGGACGGCCGTGGCGGCAACAACGGTTACTCGGCCAACAGCAGCGGCATGGCGGTGGGCGTGGACGGTCGTGTGAACGACACCACCACTTTGGGCGTGGCCTACAGCTACCTCAATTCCAACATCCATTCGGACCTGGGCAACAAGACCGACGTCGAGGGCCACGCGCTGTCGCTGTACGGCAACTGGGCGCTGCAAAACTGGTTTGTGGATGGCAGCCTCAGCTACGGCCATAACGACAATGACAGCAAGCGCCACGTCGCGGGCACCACGGCCAAGGGCAGTTACGACAGCAATGTGTTGTCGGCCAGCGTGATTGGCGGCTACAGCTTCAAGCCGTCCCAGGCGGTGGTGATCGAGCCGCGTGTGGCTGCGCGCTATGCCAACGTGCGCATGGATGGCTACACCGAGAAAGGTTCGTCGGCGGCCTTGAGCACGTCTTCGCAACGTTATGAAGTGGGCGAACTGGGTGCCGGTGTGCGGTTGGCGGGCAACTTGCCGATGGGCGCGGGCAGCCTGCAACCGGAAGCGACCTTGATGGCCTACCACGACCTGATGGGCGATCGCGTGGCGCAAACCTCCAGCTTCGTCGCCGGTGGTTCGGCGTTTACCGTGACCGGCGCATCGGTGGCGCGTGACAGCTACGAGGCCAGCGTGGGCGTGAACTACCAGGTGTCGGACTTCACCGTCGGCGCCAGCTACACCCGCCAGGCGCGCAGTGGTTTTGACGCCGACGGCGTAATGCTCAAGGCTCGCTACGCCTTCTAAGCCACATCGCAAAACAACTGTGGGAGGGGGATTGCTCCCGGTTGCGGAGGGTCAGTCAATGATGTGTTGGCTGGTTCGCCGCCATCGGGGGCAAGCCCCCTCCCACACTGATATCAGAGGCATCACGCTCTACGTAAGCAGGTTGAGACAGCGCAAGCTGCCCCGGCCCCGCTGCTTCGGATTCACGCAAACCAAATGTGGGAGGGGGCTTGCCCCCGATAGCGGTAGACCAGTCAGTAATGGGTTGACTGACCACATTGGATCTCCACATTCCAGAGGTTTGTGTTGGATTTCACTACTCGGGCCGAAACACCTTGAGAACCGCTCTTAACCCCGTAAAATGCCGCAGCCGTTGCATCACAGTCTTTCAGGGAAGAACTCAGGCCAGCATAGTGTCCAGGCTGCCTCTCTCCTTGGAAAACCCAGCAACGCTGATTTCCTCACCCAAGGAGCACCCTGTGAAGACACTCTCCAAAATCCTGCTGTCGGGCCTTACCGCCGCGGCGCTGTTGACCGTGGCCGGTTGTGCCACCGAGAGCAACCGCGCGATGCCGGTGGAGCAAGTCGCCAGCGCCCATGTCGCCTATTCCGGCGTGCGTGTGCCGATTGCCGTGGGCAAGTTCGATAACCGCTCCAGCTACATGCGCGGCATCTTCTCCGATGGCGTTGACCGTCTCGGCGGCCAGGCCAAGACCATCTTGATCACCCACTTGCAGCAGACCAACCGCTTCAGCGTGCTGGACCGCGACAACATGGGCGAAACCTCCCAGGAAGCCAAGATCAAAGGCACCGTGCAGAAGCTCAAGGGCGCTGACTATGTGGTGACCGGCGATGTGACCGAGTTCGGCCGCAAGGAAACCGGCGACCGCCAGTTGTTCGGCATCCTCGGCCGTGGCAAGACCCAAGTGGCCTACGCCAAAGTCGCGTTGAACATCGTCAACATCAACACCTCCGAAGTGGTGTATTCCACCCAGGGCGCCGGTGAATACGCGCTGTCCAACCGTGAAGTGGTCGGTTTCGGCGGCACCGCCAGCTACGACTCCACCCTCAATGGCAAGGTGCTCGACCTGGCCATGCGCGAAGCGATCAACCGCCTGGTCGACGGCATCAACGCCGGCGCCTGGAACCCGCGTAACTGATCAGCCACACCACAAGGAGCAGTACACGGATGAGCAAGGCAGTGAAGTTGGCGCTGATGCTGACAGCAATCGCGACGGTAGCCGGGTGCCAGACGGCGCCCCAGCCCCTGTATCAATGGGAGAGCTACCAGCCGCAGGTTTACGAATACTTCAAGGGCGAGCCCAAGGAAGCGCAGGTGGAAGCACTGGAACGCGATCTGCAGAAGATCAACGCCAGTGGCCGCAAGGCGCCGCCGGGTTACCATGCGCACCTGGGCATGCTGTACATGAACATGGGCAAGGATGATCAGATGGTGCAGGAGTTTCGCACCGAGAAGGCCCTGTTCCCCGAGTCCGCTGCGTACATGGACTTTCTGCTGAAAAACGCCAAGACCGGAGTCGCCACCAAATGAGCCTGTTAAAACTCACCGGCGCCTTGCTGGCCCTGGCGTTGCTCGGCGGTTGCGCGGCGCCCAAGACAGTCGACTACTCGGCGTACAAACAGGCGCGGCCCAAGTCGATCCTGGTATTGCCGCCGATCAATGAATCGCCGGAAGTGCAGGCGTCCTACAGCCTGGTGTCGCAAGTCACCTACCCGTTGGCCGAAGCCGGCTACTACGTGTTGCCGATTGCCCTGGTGGACGAAACCTTCCGCCAGAACGGCCTGACCACCGCCAACGACATCCAGGGTGTGCCGCCGACCAAGCTGCATGACATCTTTGGTGCGGACGCGGCGTTGTACATCACGGTCAGTGAATACGGCACCAAGTACATGCTGATCTCCAGCGACACCTCAGTGACGGCCTCGGCCAAGCTGGTGGACCTGCGCACCGGCACCACCCTGTGGACCGGCGCGGCGCGAGCGTCCAGCGAGGAAGGCAACAACAACGGTGGCGGCCTGGTCGGCATGCTGATCACGGCGGCGGTCAAGCAGGTGATCAACAGCTCCACCGATGCCGCGCACCCGATTGCCGGTATCACCAGTGCGCGCCTGCTGTCGGCAGGGCAACGCACCGGCATCCTGTACGGCCCGCGTAACCCCAAATACGGTACGGACTGACGTTCTTCAAACACTGAAGATCAACTGTGGGAGGGGGCTTGCCCCCGATGACGGTACATCAGCCACTACTGCAGTGGCTGACCCACCGCCATCGGGAGCAAGCCCCCTCCCACATTGTTTTTTGCTGTCAGGTCAATTGGGGCTTAACCCGAACCTTGCGCACCCCACGTCTGACCTTGTGAACGGCTCATTCATTCACGAGGCCCAGCCCATGTCCCACGCTCTGCTCTCCCTGCGTCCTGCTGCCCAAGGCTTCACCGTTACCCTGATGGTGGCGCTGGCCGGGTGTGGGCTGTCGTCGTCCCCTGACCTGGCGAAACCGGCGGAACCCGTCGCAGCGCTTCAAAGCGCCCCGGCCCAGGGCGCGTTGGTCAAACGCATGGCCATGCCGGCACCGATGATGATGCGGGAGACGGCGACCCTGGCTGAGCGCAGCGAACCGCGCGAGCAATACGCCAACCTGCCCGACAACCCGGTGCATCGCGTCGCCGAAGCACCGGTCTCCACCTTCAGCGTGGATGTCGACACCGGCAGCTACGCCAACGTAAGACGCTTCCTCAACCAGGGTCGTCTGCCGCCCGAAGGCGCGGTGCGATTGGAGGAAATGGTCAACTACTTCCCTTACGACTACGCGCCGCCCACCGACGGCTCACCCTTTGGCGTCACCACGGAAGTCGCCACCACGCCGTGGAACCCACGCACGAAACTCTTGCGCATCGGCATCAAGGCCTCCGACAAAACCGTGGCAGAACTGGCCCCGGCCAACCTGGTATTCCTGGTGGATGTGTCCGGCTCCATGGACCGTCGCGAAGGTCTGCCGCTGGTCAAAAGCACGCTGAAATTACTGGTGGATCAACTGCGTGATCAGGACCGCGTATCACTGGTGGCATACGCCGGTGAATCCCGCGTGGTGCTCAAGCCTACCTCCGGGCGTGACAAAACCACGATCCGCAACGCCATCGACCAACTCACCGCCGGTGGCGCCACCGCTGGCGCGTCCGGCATCGAGCTGGCCTACCAGATGGCCCGCGAAGGCTTTATCGACCAGGGTATCAACCGCATCCTGCTGGCCACCGACGGTGACTTCAACGTGGGCATCAGCGACTTCGACAGCCTCAAGCACATGGCGGCGGACCAGCGCAAAAGCGGCGTATCGCTGACCACCCTCGGCTTTGGCGTAGACAACTACAACGAACACCTGATGGAACAACTGGCCGACGCCGGTGACGGCAACTACGCCTACATCGACAATTTACGTGAGGCACGCAAGGTGCTGGTGGACCAGCTCAGTTCGACCCTGGCGGTGGTGGCGCGGGATGTGAAATTGCAGGTGGAATTCAACCCGGCACAGGTCAGCGAATACCGCCTGCTCGGCTATGAAAACCGCGCCCTGAAGCGTGAGGATTTCAACAACGACAAGGTCGATGCCGGCGAAATTGGCGCAGGGCACACGGTGACCGCGTTGTATGAAATCGTGCCGAAGGGCGAGAAGGGCTGGCTGGAGCCGTTGCGCTATGCCAGAGCGCCTGCGGCTGAAAACACCTCGGCCGAACTGGCGACGGTGCGCGTACGCTACAAACCGGCTGCGGGCGGTGACAGCCAGTTGATCGAACGGACCGTCGACAAAACGATTACCCAGCCCAGCGACGACCTGCGTTTCAGCGCCGCCGTGGCCGCCTTCGCCCAACAGCTCAAGGGCGATGGCCGCTACACTGGCAACATGAGCTGGCAGGACACCGCCGCCCTGGCCCGCTCGGCCCGAGGCGACGACCCGTTCGGCCTGCGCAACGAATTCGTGCAACTGGTGGAACTGGCCCAAAGCCTAAAACCCTTATCCCGAGCACAATGAAGATCAAATGTGGGAGGGGGCTTGCCCCCTCCCACACTTGGATCTGCTTCGATCTGACAAAAAGGAGTCTGCCCACTACATGGCCGTTCCAGACGATCCACCCAGCGACGAATCGCTGCTGGCCCGCTACCGCACCGGCGACGCTGCTGCGTTCGAAGCCTTGTACGCCCGGCACCGCCAGGGCCTGTACCGCTTCCTCGTATCCCTGTGCAACAAACCCGAACTGGCCGAAGAAATCTACCAGGACACCTGGCTCAGCCTGATCCGCAGCACCACCCAGCCACAAGGCCGGGCGAGTTTTCGCACCTGGTTGTTCCAGATTGCGCGCAACCGCCTGATCGACCACTGGCGCAAACACGGCCTGCACAACCCGCTGCACGACAGCTACGACGAGTTGCTGCACGCCCAGCCCGACGACAGCGCCGGCCCCGAACAGCAACTGAGCCTGAACCGCGACCAGGCGCGCCTCGACGCCGCCGTGCAAGCCTTGCCCGAAGACCAGCGCGAAGTCTTCCTGCTGCGCCTGCACGGCGACCTCGAAGTCCCGCAAATCGCCACCCTCACCGGTGCCCCGCTGGAAACCGTTAAAAGCCGCTTGCGCTATGCCCTGCAGAAATTGCGGCGCCTGCTGGCCGACGAGGTAACTGTATGACTGACGCCCGAGACCCGAACGATCCGCGCGACGAAGCGCTGATCCAGCACTATCGCCAGAACAGCGCCGGCGAACCGCCCGCATTCCTGGACACATTCATTCTCAACGCCGCCCGCCGCGAAGCGCCTGCCCCCAAGCCCAGCCTGTGGCAACGCTGGCTGCGTCTGTGCCAGCAACCGCGTTGGCAGATGGCATTCGCCAGCGTGGCCGGTGTGGCGTTGCTGGCGGGCGTGATGACGCGCACCCCCGAGCTTGCCCCGGTGCAAAACACCCGCCTCGCTGCCCCGGCAGCTTTCTCCGCGCCTGCGCCCATGAGCGCGCCGTCGCGTGCCGAGTCGTTCAGCGCCGAAATGAACAGTGACGCCTTGCCCCAAGGCAAGCTGGCCAAGCGCGCAGTGCCGCAGCCGCTGGAGCAGGGCTTGCAGGACGTGTTGCGCTTGCGCGCGGCGGGCGATGAGGGGGCCGCGACGGCGAAACTGGCCGAGTTGCAAAAACGTTTCCCTGCGCAAAATCTTGAGGAGCGGCTCAAGGCATTGCAGTCTCAGTGATCCCTTGGCGATGGCATCGCGCGATACCATCGCCAGTCTGGGTGAAAGGGGTCATAAGCTTATGAATTTATAGTCAGTAGCGGGGCGTGTAATTACTGCTAAGTTAATCGCCGAAAAGACATCATTGTCCCTGCTGGCTGGCCTGGAGAGCTGCTGCTTCATACAAGGAGCTCCCATGTTCACAGCAGCATTGATCTACATCCTGGCGGTGATAAGCCCGGGCCCCAACTTCATAATTGTCAGCCGCTTCGCCTCGCTGGGCTCGGTGCCCACCGGGATCGGCGCGACGCTGGGCATCTGCACGGTGGGCGTGTTTTTCTCGACCCTTTCCCTGCTCGGCCTGGCGGCCTTGTTGCACCAGTACCCGGCGTTTTCCAAAGTCGCCACGTTATGCGGTTCGGCCTACCTGCTGTACATCGCCTACAGCATCATCAAAAGCGTACTGGCCAAGAACACCGGCACCGCCGAAAGCACCGCCCCGGGCGTGACCAGTTTCGCCAAGGCCTACCGCGTGGGTGTCATCACCAATATCAGCAACATGAAAACCATCGCCTTCATGATCAGCATCTACGCCGGCTTTCTATCCGTGCCGCGCTCGGACATCGACAAAGTCCTGGTAGTGCTGCTGTGCTCGACCCTGGAAGTGATCTGGTACTCCGTGGTGGCCCTGCTGTTCGGCCAGGGCCCGATCAAGGCACTGTTTCTCAAATACACCCGGCAGATCGACGTAGGGCTGGCCGTGTTCCTGGTGGCGTTTTCACTGAACAACGCCATTCCTGTGCTGATAGCCAGTCGATGATTTCGCGGCCTTCAGTAATTGGGTGAAGGTATTAATTGCTAGGTGGATGTCATCTTGGGTATCTCCGTCCCATTCCTCAACCGTTTCTAACTCGGCTCGTAAGCTAACGATACGCTGTTCGATTTCTTCGATCTCAGCGGCACCGCATTGCTTAGCGATTGCCTGCCAACGGTCATCAGAGATTTTTTCGTCGAGAGCTAAGCCGGATCGGGCATTGACGATTAGGTTCTGGAGGTTACTCATCTGAGATCTCGGGTGGGTTGCAGAAAAAGGTGCTGGGAACCCTGACGATATACTGAGCATACGGGGCATGAAACCCGCGGGATCGAGTTAGTAGGAAGCATTGGAAGTTACTGAAATTTAAATCGTTGAAATTGAAAGGATTTTGATCGTTCCCACGCCCTGCGTGGGAATGCCGCCCGGGACGCTCCGCGTCCTGCTGTCAACGAAAAGTCGGGCACTTGTGCAAGGTGACGCGGAGCGTCACCGGATGCATTCCCACGCGGAGCGAGGGAACGATCAAAAGCTGAAGAACAAAAAAGCCCCAGGTCTCTCGACCTGGGGCTTTTTCATTTCATATCTGGTGCCCCGGCGTCGTTTGAACTGGGTTGCAAAGTGCCAGGATTTGCTGGGCTTTGTAGGTTCTGTTTCGGTTAGGCATACACGTGGGCATACACGAGGCTAACTGCTAGAGCCACAAAATGCGGTTTCTGTGAGAATTCATTGGTCGCCCACAACGGTGCGGCAGGACAGAAGTGGCATTCTGCTGCTATACATCACGTCAGCATATTCGATGCCTCGGCAAATAAAAGGAGTTAACGATGAAGGTTCTTGCAGGGCTGGTTGGCGGTTTAATATTAGCCATTCTTCTTTCGATGGTCGTAGCCATCGCCGGAGCGGCTTCGCCAGGGGCTGGCGGTGCGACAGGCGCGATTGTGTTCTTCGTCGCATGGATCATTGCACTAGTCGTAGCGATTTATGCTCCCACTCCTGGCAAAGCATGGCGTCGACTTCTAGTGACCTCGGGCATCGCTGCATTCATGCTCCCCTTGTCCGGTATTATTTTCACCGGTAGCCATATCGCTACCAATGTCAGTGGCGCCCACTCAGGTGCAGAAACGGCGGGAGCGGCCATCGGTGGCACTTTGGTGAGTGGCTTTCTAGGATTTGTTGGCTTCTTCCTCGGAGTGATCCTGCTCGTCATCGGCTTGTTGGTGGGTCGAGATAAGCAGATCGTCTACATTCAATCTCCACCAAATTCCTAAGCGCATTCATCTGGATAGCGACCCCAAAGACCTTCCCTTCACCTGCTATCGATCTTTCGTAGCGATACCCGTCGGAGTTTCGTGGCCGATAAGCGCTGGGGACCCTGGTGATTTACTAGCAGTACGGGGCATGAAACCCGCGGGATCGTGGTAGCGGCAACCACACCAGCTTACTGAAATTTCAATGTTGAAATTGAAAGGATCTTGAAGAAAAAGGGCATCGTTACCGTATGGGTAACGGTACTCGCAGACGGCTAAAAGGGTAGGGCATATGCACAGGTGAACTGGAGTTCACCAGGTTCATCTGTTCACTAAGCTGGTGCCCTCCCGCTAACACGATCCGGCGGGTTTCCTACCCCGTATCTTCAAGAATGCGCTAGGGCCCCCACTATCCAACTAAAGCCAAGAGCATGATCGACCTCGCTTCGCTGGAGGAGCAATACTAATGGGGCTAGGGGGATACCCTAACAAACCGTGTTACGGATGTTACGCGTGTTACGTTATTATTTAAGTCTATGATTTTAAATAGTTTTTATTGCGTTACACAGCTCTGACTGGTTTGCCGATATGCGTGTTACACCGCAAATAGGTGTTACATCAATGATGCTCTGGAGCAGCGGTTTGTGATGATTGAGGCGGGAGGTCATCGACTTAGGGGCTTTCGCCTATAAGGGCAGCTACCTGCCAGAAGCAGCCGTTTGCCCACATCGGTTGATGCCAATGATGGATTGGACACGGTAATTTCCAACACTAAGAGATGTATCGCTCAGACCGCTAAACCCCTTCTTTCTATAGAAATTCTTAAGCGACGGGTGATTGCTTCCTGCCTAGAGCAATGCAGGTACTTTGCTTTATTTTTGCTACGGGGGCTAGGCGGCCCTAGTATGGATTGCACAGCTGTACGCTCACAAGGCCGTCAAGCATGCAGTCTATGGAAGCTCGCTAACGAAAAGGGCCTGAAGGCCTCTTTTAGCTTACAGCGTCCTGCCGTCTGACCACATCCTCTAGCCGCTCGGGCCAAGAGGTCCGGTAGGTTGGGAATATGTACAAGCGTTGGAAAGATGCCCACTACAGCGGCCAGGCCAATGACCGCTGGTTCTGTTCCGCCGAGGCCGAGTCGCTGTGCTATTTGTTAGTCCAGATATGCTGGCTCTCTCTCATCGACAATTCCGTCAAGGACTTTGAATACCCCATTCAAATCGTCGGTATAGGAAGCGACATAGTTTGACGTCACTACCTTCCGGTTGGGGGTTTCTTCAGCTTTTGCACGGACCAAAGCCCCATGCTCTTTCCAATAACAGGCAAAGCTCTCAATATCGAAGCATCCGATTAAACCGCTTCTGGCTGCCACGAAGCCATCACCTGGCGTTCCCTCGAAATATGAGTTACTGAGGTGGGAGAGGCAATAATCAAGGAAGTGATAGGCGTTATCTTCATCAACCTTGGGGTTGAAGCAAAAACCGAATACGTAACTAACAATTATTCTTGATATGCCGTGATTGTCCTCAACACCTGATTCATCGTAGTAACCACAACCGACTCCAGAGCCATTCGCGCCTTTGCTATTGCATAGCTGGTATATCACAAAACCTTTTACGCCTGAGCGGCTGGCAAGTATGTTGCTGGCAATTTCATTTTTAATGCTTGGCTCATTTCTATGAGTGAACAAAAGTCCCGTCGTGTCAAAGTTTTCTACTGGAATCGCATCAACTGCAGCGTAAAAATTAACTTTCCTATCAATGTAGTCGGCTTTGAATTTGGCAAAGATTATTTGGGAGATTTTTCTCATTCCCATGATTGCCAATCTTGCCACCGCGCCTGAGGTTTCTGCGTCCGGGTGATCAAACACTATGAGTGCTTTGTGAAGATTATGCAGTTGGCCTTGGCGATCTGCCGAGCATTGGAGCCGAAATAGCATTAAGTCATTCCACCCCAACGCACCTCGATCATCGCTGGCAAGTCGATCAATCAGGCCTTTATTTTTGTACTCTTCCTCGCCAAAAATTCGTTGAGCTATCTCTCTCACATTTTCATTAGAGTTTTCAAAACGATTGCCGCCCGTTCTACTCCATCCAGCTCGATCTAAAAGCCTCAAGAGTGCGTAGATAGATCTATGCCGTAGGCTCCCGTCGGATCGGCCGATAGATGCATATCGGGGGAGGTATTCAACCAAGGTGTTAATGGCATCTTCGGCTGCAATATCGTTGAAGTTGGAGGAGCTATTTACGAGCAGTCTCCAGAACTGATCATGGGCTCGCTCATGAACAGGTAGATAGAAGTTTTTTGACGATAGGATAGTCGCAACTTTTTCATCATTTATAACTGCGTTAACAGCTTGTTGGTACAGGGCGAAGGTATCCTGGGGCTCAGGAGTGGCAAATCTTACAATAAGCTTGAGGTAGTTTTCTAGATTGCGTGATTCTTCATGGTTAAAGCATGCGCGACTGGCTCGTACTGATAGCTCTATGTCGGCGCGTGGCGGGAGTTCTAGAGTTTCTGCGTCGAAGAGCTGACGTAGCAGGAAAGCTTGAGCTGGCTCATTTTCTAATTGTCCCGAGAACTCTGGTGAGTTTATGAAGTAGTCTGATTTAGGATTTCTCTTCAATGAGAAGCGGCCGGATCTACCTTCTGTTTCTTCTGCATAAATTAGCCTGAAGGTGCCTGGGTAGAATAAATGTAGCAATATGAGGTTAATGAGGTCGACCTTGTTGAAGTCTGTGCGTGATAGGTCGCTGCGCTCCATTTGTAGAATAAGCAAGGCGTTCACGAAACGTTTTACCTTTCGAAGATTCCCAACAAAAGGCAAATAGCTAGCAGCGTTATCCCCCTCAAGAATATTCGCAAGCTCGCTGAGCACAGCGCCAAGCTGTACCATTGTGTCAGAAGGCACCGATGCAAGTTCCTGCTCTTTATTACGCCAATCCCTCGTCAGGAAATTCCGTATGGAATTGCTATCGACAAATAAGCTGAACTTCACAGTGACGAATTTTTCTAGGAACTCACGTGCGCGCGAGGTCTCCTCCTGCACTCCTGCTAGAATTTCAGTGTCGTAGCAAAGTATGAAGGTTGCTTGTGATAATTTGAATGTTCTGCGGGTTGCGAACAAAATAGAATTGGCGGTTTTTGCATCTAGGCGGTCAAGATCATCAATGACGATAATAATGCGTCGGCCTATTCTTCGAAGCACATCGTCAATGTCATCTAAAAGTTCATCAAGGGTTTCTTGTGATGGTTCGACAGCGAGCTTGAATCCCAAGAAGGATATATCTGCTTTGCCTTTGATTAGGCGTGAATACCGCGTAGCGGCCGGCCGGAATTCCGGAGCGTAGGCTTCTTTCTGAATAGTTGCCGATAGTTCCTTGATTAACCTATCCGTAAGATCTGGCTCAGAAGCAAAACGGAGTGGTTCGAAGCGGCATACAATTACTTCATTAGAATGTTTTTCCCAGTGGCGGGCTGCCAGGTTTATGAAGCTCGTTTTACCTACGCCCCAGGGCCCATCAATGCCAAATACTAGGCCTGGGTGCGCTTTACTTGCCATCACGGTTTTCGCGAATGATTCAGCTTGAGAATCAGAGCCTAATGCATCTTCATTCTTCTGCTGTATTTCATCGTCTGCTAAAAAATATAGCTGGGAAGTGTCTTTTTGGGTGTCGGCGAGATAGGCTTGAACTAATGGTGATATTAATATTGTGCAGAGCAGCGCCAGAATCGCTGGTGTCCAGTACGGATCGGCACCTTGGATAACCTTGTGGAATATTTCAAGCTTCGAAGAAAGGAGTTCGTTAACACATGCGCCGACTATGGTTGCTAAAAGTAGATCAACTCTACCGCTGCGAACGATGCGAGCAGCATGTGATAATCCTCCTCGCTTTAATATATATAGAAAGCAAGTCAACGCTATGCATAGGACGAATGAGGCTCTAGTACAGAAATTCACATTGATCAATTTCGGGGCAAAGTTATCACCTAGATAGGATGATACCCTCCAGACTTCTGCTATCAGAAATCCAACTGCTAATGCTCGAAGAAACACCATAAATTCTGGCATCTTCATCTCTGGCTTCGCCTTGGCCATCTTTACTCCTAGTGTTTCATTGTGCAGATTTTGCGCTGCGGTAGATTTTTGTCCGGTTAAAACTGGGATGTTTGGCTTTCAAAAAACGCCTCGAGAGAGATATCCATGTGGAGATGAGGGATTTGCTCTGATTTTATGCAGCATTTTTTGTATTTTTTTCCGCTTCCGCAATAGCATGGTGAGTTTCGCGGGGCTCTTTGATGGTCTGGATCGATGCGGATTTTTTCAATGAGGTGGACTTGCGCGAAGCTCAATGGGCAGCATTTTTTTGCGTTGAACTCTAGAACCAATAATCGGAGGAGGTTGAATTCTTGCCTAGAGTCGTCTGGTGCTAAGACCAGACGTTTGTTCTTTGGGTTGGTAACAATCGCTAGATGGTCGATGGTTTTTATGTTTCGAGCAATGGCGATTGCCATTTCCCCTGAATATAGCTGGCCTTTAACATGTGGACACTTATCGCTATCAATGTTCTGAGAGCAAAGGCTGCACTCAAATTTCTCAATAATAAAACCGCAGCTTGAGAAATATTTGTAAGGGTAAACTTTCTCTATGGAGAGTAGTTGTCGAGTCAGGAACTGAAGAGTTTTGTTCTCTTGTTTATAAAATCCCTTGAGTTGACGTAAGTAGTCCAAAGTGTCCTGAAGTTTGCACCAAGAATCGTAATATTTCTCTGACTCAACACACTTCCAGTACGAAGCTAGGCTTTTAAGTAGTTCGAAGAATACGTGATATATAAAACAATTGTTTTTTGTCGGGTCCTCGGTTGTGCCGGTTTTATATTCGTTGATTTCAGTCTGCGCCTCGCCAACTAGCTTAAGCGCATCGTCATAATTCCTGCTAGAAATGTGTATTAGGATTTCTATAATAGTCTTTTGAATACTGGGCAGCTCGGTGACAAGAAGGTTTAGCCCGTACATTAAGGTGATTCCATAAACTTGTTAAGGTCAAATTTTTTTACGCTGGCCTTCAATGCATCTGTGGTTCCCTTGAAATTGAATTCCTTTGTTACAGATCCATCTTGATAGAAAGCGCTTAGCTGGACTTCATCAGACTCACCATCCAAGCGGTTACTGGTGTAGGTCTCTAAATATTGGACTACAAGCGCGAGATAGTTTTGCAAGGACATATCGCTGGCTAGGCTAACCAAGGGCATGATGTATGAGTAGTCGTGGAGATCAAATATCGTCGCATCCTTTGGCGTTTCTACCTCAATCTCAGGATGGTTCATATTGAGCCACTTTTTGAAAGGGCCTGCCTCAACGGCAAGAGCCCCTTCATAACCTCGATCGGTCATAAATTCAATTTTCATATACAGGCCCCATCTTTGGATTAATCAAGCTGGAATCTCTCCATTTATTAGGCGGAAATTAAGACTTGATGTGGATGTGATCGTAGTTCTCGATTAGAGCTGTGGGTCATATTCCTTGCTTCAAAACCAGTCTCACTTATCCCAGGCATCGAATCCTTGCGTCCCTTCCTGACTGCAAAATGCTACTACGTAAAGAGGGTTTGTGAAATCATGCCCAACGAAAGCTGATATCCGCGAAAATCATCAGTGGCGCGTTGTGCCTTCTTGGATCGGCGACTCAGGTGCAGCCGCAACCGATCAGCCGCTGGTGTAAACTGGTGCTGCATTGGAGTTGTCGGCTAATCCAATCAGAGGCCCCTTTTTGGCGGGAGATGATGCCCGACGATCGAGTGCTACTGGCCGATTGCTGCCCGCCATAAACGGCAGAAATCGGCCGATTCTGTTGAAAAAGTCGCCCATGGTATCCACGGCAGAAAAGTACGCGCTTGAGATTGAAATCTTTACTTTGAGCATAGGGTTCCGGGCTCAGATTTCGCGTAGCTGCGCGCAAAAAAGGCATGTTCAGCAGTCAGTACTTGCACAGCCTGAAAGGACCGACTTTTTCAACACAATCGGCCAAAAGCGGACGATCACTATTTAAGAAATCCGGGGCGATTCAAACGGCCGATTGTAGCCATTGGTTGCTCCACGATTCTTTACCTGTCATTGCTTTACTGGCGAATCAGTGTTGGGGCAGCCACGGTGCGACTTAGTATCATCCTAATGCGTACCTACCCACATCCTCGGAGCTAATTCACATGGACATGATCCGGTTCAACGATTTTTACCTCCGCCTCTACGGAGCCAATCTTGAGCAGGATGGCAAGGCCTTGTTGGGCGAGTTCTATGCCCTCTGGCGCGAGGCGGAAACCTCCGGAGTGGACGCCGATACGCTTGTAGATGACGCAAAGAACTGCCTCCATCGGGTTGCGTCTACTGATTTGTTTGTCCTGGCGGCCTGCGACTGGATTGGTGACAAAGGCCACCACAGGCTGAGCAAAGCGTTGGTGCACGAAGTCAGCGTCCAGTACCTCCAACATCCCAAGTTGGTGAGGTTCTCGCTGTTAGGGGCCACAGAGGCATCCACCAGCGCAGTGGCCCGCAGATTGTGTGCCCTGAACGTTTCTGTACCAGTATCACTTGGTTGGGTGTTGAGTTTGAACGAAGACCTGCCCCCAAGCCCTCTGATTTCTGCAACGACCAGTGTGGTGATCGATTTTTTGGCGACAGAGTACCCAGCCACCTGCAAACGTCTCCTTGAAGCAGAGCCGTCACCGTTTACCAAGTCAACTCCCGCCAAGCATCTGGGCGAAAGGCTGTCCGCCGAAAGCAGCGCCTTGGACGCCCTGCCCCACCTCACTGAGCTACAGATGTCATCGGAAATGCGGCGGAGCTTCAGCTACCTTCGTCGGAGTGAGAATCGGGCGGTGACGGAGAAGGCCCACGTCGGATCCCTGTTCGAAATGTTCATGACCGCGCAGCATTTCAAGTATTCCAACCAAGTATCAGTGGAGCATCAGAACGATCACGAGGCCGTCGAGACGATGATTCCCATGTTCACGCAGGAAATGAGTATGGAATTGCCTCAGACCTGGATTGCCGACCCGTTGCTGTATGACCAGAAGATCATGAGCCTATGGAAGGAAGCTGACCAATGAGCATCCAACTGGTTCTCTCACACTACCTTTCAGGGCTTCGCGAGCGCGATGAGCTGGATGCACTCCTTCCAGAGCTTCTCCAAGCGATGGGGCATTCCGTGCACAGTCGTGCTCAGATTGGCGTGAATCAGGGGGGGGTAGACGTCATGTCCACCAAGGAGGATGCTCAGGGGCAGAAGGAAGTTTTCCTGTTCATCATCAAATTTGGCAATGTGAACCGGAACGACTTCTATGGCGCTCAGCAGGCGATCTCGCCCTCCATCCGCCAAGCGTACACCGAGTACGTCCGGAATCGGCTGCAAGAGCCTCTGCGGGGGCTAAAAAAGCGAATCGTCCTGGTTTCAAACGGCATTCTCAAGCAAGACGCACAGTCAGATTATTCGGCAATCTCGAAAGAGGTGGCCGAATTCTCGCCTCTTTGCTCGCTGGATTTCTGGGGCATGGATCAGTTGAGTCCCTACATCGAGGAGTACCTCTTTGACGATGCCTTGCTGCTCGGAAAAGGAAAATCCGACCTGAGGGCAGCCTTGGCCGGGCTTGAAGATACGCAGGCTTCATTCTCCAGGTTCATTCGGTTTGTTGATGACTGCATGGCCGCTCTTGAGGATGACAAAGACGTATCAGAAAATACGCGTGCTAACCGATTCCACAAGCGAGCCGCGGCGGCGGGCATGGGGTGGGCTGTGCTTCTTGTATGGGGCGAAACTGAGGGTAATCAGAAACCAGGCGTGCTCGCAGGTGAGTACCTTTTACTACGCCTCTGGAGCGAATCTATAACGCTTGGCCTGCAGACCGACACTCAGTTCCTCAAACGTTTCGAAACGCTTGCGCGGCTCCATGCGAACGCCTTGTTACGGTACTACGAGCGCGTAATGCCGTCACTTCTGAACCGCAGACGCATGCTCCGTTACCGCCCCGATCAGGTGCTCTACATCGATTTGATTTGCGATGAGCTTGGCCGGTTGGGCACCACACTGCTGTTGCTTCAATCCCTGAAGGTCGATACCGCAACTCTCCGAGCCATGCACGGGTGCCTAGTGTCCTTCATCAACGCGCACAACGGATGCTTGCTACCCGTCTATGACGGACAAGCCATTGACCTTTCGATAGCCATGACCGCGATCATGTCCGTGGGTGATGCGGCCAACACCCAACTCATTGTGCGTGAGTGCATTGAACGCTTTGATGCCGCTCTGCATCTGAACAGGATCATGCCGGTTGATACAGATGATCTTGAAGATGCCATGGCCCTGTTCTCCGGGAAAGAAACTCAAAGAGGTCGATTCTTCAAAACCACGACTTTGGTGCCGCTCCTAGGAACCATGGCTGCACTGCTGGGCGACCAGAAAGCCCTTGATCAATTGACTGCGGAGATTGTGCCAAATCTTGAAGGGGTGACTAAGGAAAGGTGGTTCCCCCAAAAGAAACTGCAGACGCTGACGGGTTCCGATGCCTATATGAATGCCATTGGCATATCACGTGCCCTGATTGGCTTTCGGCAGACGCCAGCTGATGAGGTTGAGGCTTCTGTGAAGGTGCCGAGCCAGGCTGCCTCCCCAGAGGATTTCGCGTGGCACAACACCACCTGGGAAGTGCTTATTGCGATCTCAGCTAGGTTGCATCGCCATCCTTTGCCTACCTGGTACGTTGCGAAGCTTGCCAAAGTACATCTGTCGCTTTGGCCGCACTCACCTGATCAACCTGACCCTCTTCATCGATGAAGAGGGCTAATGCACCGCCAGACGAGCCGTGAGTTAGACAATTTATAGCATTGGGTACATGTGTATTCCAATAAGGTTGCCCACACTATTCCAGTGTGAACCGTCCCTAGTTTCAGAGACCGTCCGTTTCTGGCCGAAAGCGTTCATAAGCCCACAGCCGGCAGAGATCAGAAGCCGAAAAATCTGAAGCCTCGCTTGTAATGGGGGGATCTAACGAAGCGGAAGCTGCTTAAGCTTCCGCTTCTTCATCAACCGCCCTTTCTTTTGAGCTGGTAGTCTATGAAAGCAAGCTCTGCCTCAATTGCATCAATCGTGAGAGTCTCAACCTTGGTGCCTTTGTTTTCTCTTGCGTTGAGCTTTTTCACTCCAGCCATCCCGACAATTATCCCGTTCAAATGCAGCTTTCGGGCCTTTAGGTAATCAGGCATCTGAGCATTGTTCAGTGGTGGTTTATTCATGGTTAGACCCATGGTAGGCCCGAAACAGCCTGCCTTTCTCAGGCTGCTTCAGGGAAGGTTCATGCTAGGCCGCCAGTAGGTCAATCAGGCTGTGTTGGCGAGCGCGATCTGCTAGTTCATTCCAGGTCCAACTTCCAAAGCGCTCTCCCTGTTCAGGGATATCCAGCTTCATCAATGCAACCGGGTCTCGATTGATCAGGTCGCGTGCGGCCCACAACCTACCGCCTGTTTCCAGCAGCGCTTTCGCGGCCTCATTCCACTTTTCTTCTAATACCGTGTTTGCCAGATGTGCTGCTTCTTTTTCAATCTTGGCATGTTCTTTTTGTGCCTCCGTAATGTGCTGATCAATCGTCACCAGCTCCTGCTCCAGGGCGGTGATGAGCAGTTGTTGGCGGCGGTGATGCTCAGCCGCAGTCGTGAGGTTTTTTGCAGCCTTTTGGGCTTCCGCATTAGCGGCTTTCTCGCCCTCTACATCGCCCCAGGCGACAGCCTGTGCATAAGCGGTGGCTGCGTCCGTTTCAGCTTGTCGAGCTTTTACCATGTCTTCCTGATCGCTCTGGCGGACCTGCTGCAACCGGGTCTCGATGCTGCTGCGCTTTTCGTTGAGTTCCATCTCGTCGGCTTTCCAGTTCGCCATATCGCTGAGATAGCCCGCAGCCAAGCTCTCACGGTTTGCCAAGGTCTCTAGGCGATGAATCTTTTGATTCAGGTTGCTGATCTCCAGTTTTCGCGAGTCGATGCGTCTTTTGTGATCGTTGATTTCATCCTGCACGGCTCGTTGACGGCACTGCTGGATGACCTCTGGGGTTTCCAGCGCCTCTTCGAAGGGAGCAAGGTCACCCTGAATGCTCTCAACTTCGAGTGTCAGTTGGTCGCGGCGGTCTTTCAATTCTTGGATAGTGTTCATTCGTATTGTCTCTGGGTATTGCGGTTGATAGGGATGGTTGTCGAACGGCTGGCGAGGCCGGTAATGAGCCGGCGCTACCTCGATCAGCAGGCATGCCGTCAGGCGGCCTTGGCCTCGCCTTCATCCGTTCCCGGAACGGTCCTCACCACGTAGCAGCGTTGAGGCCTTAATCCGGGCAGGCGAAGCAAGCTGTACGCCTTTCCGTCGGTTCCCGGCTCGAGCACGCCCCGTTGCAGCAGCTCCTTGTTCACCGCACTGATATTCATGCCCTTGAAGATTTCGGCCCTCCAGGCTTCTGGCAGCACGTAGTAGGTGTTGGTGGTGTGCAAGGCGTCGCCCATGCCGTGCTCCATCGTCTTGCGAAAGCCCAACCGATCAATCGTGCGTGGGCCGTGTTCGTCGATCTTGGCGGCGGCAGATTCCCAGCGCGTAAAGCGGCTTTCTCCAAAGCGCTCGATGACCTGCTTCAGCCGCGCCAAAATCGCATCGCCCTCGAAGTTTCCGGCGCCTCCGCGTTCTGCTAGCCACGCATGCAGACACACACGTGCGGCGGTCGTGGCCGTGCCATCAGGCCAACCGGTGACGCCGAAGGCGGTGGCCAACTCTCCGGCCGCTGCTGCGAGGCCAAAGCGAAGGGCGGCACGTTGGGCTTGACCACTGGCCGATGCGGGTAGGTTTTGGTTGATGAACTGCTCCACCGTGCGGCGAACGATCACCGACCACCTGAGCATTTCTCCTGGCGCGCATAGTGCGTGCAGGAAGGCGGTGAGGGGCGTGCCGTAGTATTTGGCTACACGGGCCTTGAGGGCATCGGAGAGGGCGGCAGCGTCCTCAAAACCGTTAAGCACATCGAACATCCCGAGGCCTTTGCTGGCATCCGCAGGCACGGCGAGCATGCGCACCTCCATGCCCGCTTTCAGCTCCTTGTTGGCATCCGCCATGTGCTGCGCCAACGTCTTTTCGCCCGTCGAGAGAAACAGCAAGCGCCACTCCTGCACCTGTCGGCCCGCTTGTCCTCGATCATTCGCACGAGCCTTACCGGTGCCATTGCCTAGCATGTACACCGTCTCGCCGATAATGCGCGGATCGCACATGCCGATTTCATCCAGCACCAGTAGGCCGTCCGAATGTGCGGCGGCGATTGACTCCAGTGCGTTATCCGTCGAGCGCCATGAGCGCACCAGACGCGGCCCGCCATAAACCGAGGCCGCGACCTGCAAGTGAGTGGTTTTGCCCCCGGAACTGTCGCCATACAGGTGGAAGCCGCCCGACTCATGACCGAGCATGTTCAACAGAGGCCCTGCAAAGGCCACAGAAACGACAAACGCCAAGCGGTGGTTACCAACGCACAGCGCGCCGATTTGCTGCTGCCATTGCTCCAGAGAACCTGCCTCGCTGATCGGCGGCAACTGCGCACCGGCCTCATAAAAGTGCAGGTGTTCGGCGTGCGAGCCGATCTGTTCTTCGGGCAATAGGAACGCATTGTCGTGCCAGCCCAAGCGTGTCACCAAACGTGCTCGCTGGGCGCTATCGAAGCCGCCAAGGTAACTCTGCAGGTCATTGCGTGCGTTGCGCCCTGATCGGCTTCCAGCAAGGCGCAAGCCCATGTCTACCAGCGGGCCGAGTACGTCCTTACCGAAGTCGCCGGTCATGGTTCGGGCCGGAATGTTCCAGCGTTTTTTGGCACCGTCCGGGTCGTCGAACTCGACCAACAAACCCCAGTTGTGGCCCTTGTCGTCGCGAGTGCGGGCGATGATTTCCAGAGGCGAACAGACGGGGCGCGCCTCGCCATCGTCGCCGGAATAAAAAACCCCTTCAGGCGTCAGGCGAAAGCCGCCCGGCAACAGGTCATTTTTCGATTTCGCAGGGCGTTTGGCGTGCTCCTTAGCCTTGGTTTGTTGAGGCTCAGTGGGCTCAGTAACACTGCCGAAAAACTCGCCGTTGCGCACCAGTTCGGCGACATGGCCAGCGGTCCAGCCTTTGGCTAAGGCGTCCGCTGCATCGTCACCATCCTCCCATTTTCCGCCTTTGATGAGCGTTGGTTTTCCGCCTTTGCTGCTGGGCTTGAGCTTGAACACGTCGAGTGAGACTCGTTGTATTGACGCGGCGCCCAGCTCAATCAACTTGAGTTCGATGGCGTCCATGCAGGCCTTGCCGCTGGCATCGTTATCCGGCCACAGCACCACCGTGCGCCCTTTGAGTGGCGTCAGATCGGCCTTGTGCCAAGAGTTGGAGCCGTTCGGCCAGCACGTGGCTACATACTCCTGCATCAGTTCAGCAGCGGCGTCAGCAGCCTTTTCGCCTTCACACAGCACCACAGGCACGTCGGTACGCTGTGCCAGCTCATCTAGGCGCAGCAATGGCCGAGGTTCCGGCAAGCCTTGCCAGCGCCATTGTGTGGTTTGCCCATCGGAGCGCTTGCACCAGGTTAGCGGTGCAAAGACCTTCCTCGGTTTGCCGTCTTCATCTGGGCCCAGGTCGAAGCGATACAGCGCCATGACTGGCTGGCCCTGAGCATCGCGATAGATCCACACCTTGGACGGAACACCGTGTTGCCGGTGCTTGGCAGGACATTTGTTCATGGCCTCGACCGGGATCGGCTGAATCGCGATCCACTCCGGCGTTGCGTTCTTGGTCGGTGCGCTTTTGGTTGTCGCTGAACCTGCGGAAACGCTGAGCAGATCCGCCAGTTTTTTGCAGGCCTCAACGTCCGTGCCGCCATCGATATAACGCACCAGGTCGATCAGGTCGCCGCCCTTATCGCCGGTGGCAAAATCCGCCCAGGTGCCTTTGCTCAAATTGACCTTGAGCGAGCCTGCACGTTTGTCCGTGCGCGTCGGGTTTGGTGCTGTGTATTCCTTGCCGCCGTCGACGCGTTTGCCGTTCGGCAGCCAGTGAGTAAGAACGCGGTCGATGTTCTTCAGGGCAGCGCTTTTTACGTCGGCAAAGCTGGGGCGTTTTGGGATGTTGCCGGTGCGCTGAGTCATGGTGCGGTCCTCGACTCAAGCAACGCCTCGTTCACGTCGTCGATCAGCGCCTTGGCCATCTCGCCGAGGTAGAACGCAGGCCAACTAAAACGCTCGCCCGCATCGCTGATGGCCGCGTCTAGGATCAGTTGGTTGGCGTGGTGCAGAATCTGGGGGACGGCTTCAAGTGCGTCTTCCAACGGGATACCGGCATTCACTCGAAACAGGTTTTGGCCGTTACCGTTGGCAGGGGAAAACTCGGAGCGTCCAAGCGTGCAGGAGTGGGTCACAGCGCACCGCCTTTCTGGCCCATCGGCACAGAGGAGGCATCACCGTACATGGTCAGTGTTTTGATCAAGCCCAAGGTGCCACGCACGTCCCAAATAACAGACGACAGCACGCGGTTGGAGAGCAAGGGTTTATCCCCGTCTAAGTGGTCTTCCAACAGCATGAGAACTGAGTCGGCACGGTCGAGCGCACAGGTGATGGCGTCGATAGGCAAACCGGCTTCGGCCTCTTGGCTGACGCAGAGGAGATCCTCGGGTAATGCAAAGCCTGTGAGCATGCTCATTGGGCACCCCCTACGGCTTCCAGAGCTCGCGCTTTGGACATATGGGCGTTGTAACGGGCGAGGCGTGTAGCGAGGCTGGAGTTGGCGTGTAAAGCGGCGAGAGCCATTGCTCGATGAGC
>NZ_CVTO01000087.1:0-56509 GCF_900004715.1 Pseudomonas sp. 24 E 13 | reverse complement strand
TGGTTTAACGGGGCGCCTAGGATCAAAAGCAGATCAAGATCAAGAGCGACTCGCTTCGCATCGTGGTTACCGTTGACCGCTATGCATAGCCACGATCCGGGCCGTTCGGCCCCGGCGTCGCTTACGGCACCAATTCAGCATCTGACACGCCATATTCGCCCAACGAATACAGCAATGTTCCATACCCCAGTTGCTCGTAACCGCCGCTGTCTCGGCCATAATCGCCGCCGCCACCTTCCACCTGGGCCTTATTCGCCATGGCTTTCACATTCGGCGCGCTGAGGCTTTTGCGCACGACGTAATGGTTGTAAAGCAGCTCCCATATCGGACGGATTTCGCCCCGATGGTTGGGCGAGACGACGCTCTGTTTGAACCTGCGATCGAGCAAAGGGGTAAACGGTACGTCCTGGCCCAGGTTGTACTGGGCCACGTACTCGGCGCCCTGCAGTACGCGGTTGTTCTGGTAGCCGAACAGGTCGTCGCCCTGGCTCCAGGCCATTTGGCAGAAGCTGCCGAGCAAGGCGATGTCGAGCAGGGCGTATGCCTGATCCCGCCCGCTTTCCTGGACTTGACCCAGGCCATTGCCGTGGAGCTTCCAGACGGCGTGTTCGATGGCGCCGTTACCGCTACCGTGCTTGAAGTAGTCGACCGCCTCGTTGTAGAGGTCGCGGCGATCCGTCAGTACGCCGATGGCCAGTATCGAGTTCATGTTGGCCAGGTCCCAACGGGCGCCGTGACGATCAGGCGGGCTCCCATCGTGGTGCAGCAGGAAGTCATGATTGATGGGATAGAACACGCTGAGCAGCATGCCCTGAAATCGATGAAAGTCTGTCGCCTGCCACTTCGGGTAGCTGCGCAGCAGTTCGGCCGCGTTGGCCAGTTGATAACCGGCCAAGCCTGCCGCCAGGGACTTGTCGGGCTCGCCCTTGATCGCGGTGAGGGTGGAAGACCACTGGTTCAAAATGCCCACGGCCTTGTCGGCATAGGCGGGGTCTTGCGAGATCTGCCAGCGCAGGGCCAGTGCATAGGCTGCGGCGGCGTCGTTGAACAGTGTGCTGTCGTTATTCAAGCCATCTGAAGTGCGGTACACCACGGGCAGCGGATCGGCCCGCCAGGCCAATGAGGCATGTGGATTGGCGATCAGTTTTTGCCAGCCGGCCAGCCATGGCGCGTTTTGGTTGGCCAGTTTTTCGCGTATTCGCGTGAAGTCCGTCTGGGTCTGGAGCAGGCCCGGATGGACGAATGCATCGGCGGGCCGAGGGGAGGAGGCTTGACTGTCGATACTTATCGACAGCGCGCCGAGCAGCACGGCCATCGTGCAGAGGTGCTTGAAAGAAATCATCGGGTGTCCAACTTTATCCGGCGTAGACAGCCGTACGAACAGGGCCACGCTCGGCCCCAAGGATGAAAAGGCTGGCGCTTGCATGGAGCCTTTCAGGCGAGTGGATAGGCTTGGACAGCGGTGCGGTGGTGAGCATAGGATCGGTTCGCGAAAGTCGGGCACAGGGCAATCCTGGCAGCGGACTTTCAATAAACCATTCGTAAATTATCAAGGTTTCATCAAGAGGCTTCTTTGTGTCAGGAAAACGTATCCTCATTGTCGAAGACGACGCCGACAGCGCCAGCATTCTCGAAGCCTATCTGCGCCGGGATGGCTATGAGGTGGCCTTGGCCGAAGACGGTCAGCGCGGTCTCGACCTGCACAAGAGCTGGCAGCCCGACCTGATATTGCTCGACGTGATGCTGCCGCGCTTGAGTGGCACCGAGGTGTTGTCCGCCGTGCGCCGCAGCAGTGACACGCCGGTGATCATGGTCACGGCCATGGGCGACGAACCGGAAAAGCTTGGCGCCTTGCGCTACGGCGCAGACGATTATGTGGTCAAGCCCTACAGCCCGCGTGAAGTGGTGGCGAGGGTACAGGCGGTGCTGCGACGCACCACCGGCAACCAGCCAGTGGCACACCTGTTGCGCCATGAGAACCTGCGGGTGGATCTTGACGCTTTTACCGTAGCCATCGAGCAGGGCGATGCAGCACCGCAATGGCTGGAGCTGACGCCGACGGAATTCAAGCTGCTGGTGACGTTGCTCCAGACTCCGTCCAAAGCCTTCACCCGTGACGAGCTGCTGGAAATCTGCCTGCCGGAAAGCGAAGCCCTGGCCCGTGTCGTCGATACCCATGTGCACAACCTGCGCCGCAAGCTGGAATCCCATGGCATCGCCGGGGTGCTGGTGACGGTGCGTTCCATTGGCTATCGGTTCAGGTAAACACCATGTTGGATAAACCCATGCCGGATAAATCACCGATCAACGACAAACCGCTGTGGCGCTGGATCGGCATGCGCATGAGCCTGCTGGCGATCGGCGCCGTGGTGGTGATCTCGGTGTGCATGTGGCTCAACATCACGTTGTCGGATCGGGATTTTGTGCAGCACCTGCCGCCGGGGCTGCGCGAAGAGCTGCAGCAACTGCGCGCCGACCCAGGACTCAACGAGGCGCGCTTGCGTCAATTGGTGGCCCAGTACTACCCGCTGGACTATTTCCAGCCGGCGATCGCCAATCAGGACTGGCTGGTACTGGTTGGCCTGGTGCTGGCCGCCATCCCCATCATCATTGCCTGTGGCCTGTGGTTTTCGCGGCCCTTGTCCAGTCAGTTTTCGACGATTGCCCAGGGCGCCAGGCGCGTCGCCGGTGGGGATTTCCTGACGCGCCTGCCGGTCCACCGCGATGCACCCGACGAGTTGCAACGGCTGGCCGGCGACTTCAACAGCATGAGCACCCAACTGGAGCGCTATGAGCGTGATGTGCGCGAGTCCAGCGCGGTCATTGCCCACGAACTGCGCACGCCGTTGAATGCCGCCATGGGGCGCGTGCAGGGTATGCTCGACGAGGTGTTTCCCAGCGATGCCGCGCAGTTGGGCATGGTCAAGCGTCAGCTCGATCAGTTGAGCAAACTGGTGGATGATTTGCACCTGCTGTCGATGGCCCGGGCTGGCCGGTTGGTGCTCGAGCGCAGCGATTTTCCCCTGATGGCGCTGGTGGCCGAACGGTTGGCCTGGTTTGAGCCGCAGTTGGATCAGGCCGGTGTTCGCACGCAGATTACTATGGCCGAGGGGCTGCGCGTGCATGCCGATCGCGATCGCCTCGGGCAGGTCATCAACATTCTGGTTGATAACCTGTTGCGTTATGCGGCAGGCGGCGGTGAGTTGAATATCATGGCGTGCCAGGTTCAAGACCTGATCGTGATTGAAATCGGCGATCGCGGCCCGGGTATCGAGGCACAGCACCTGGACAGCGTATTTGATCGCTTTTGGCGGGCGGAACGCTCCCGGGCGCGTTACTCGGGCGGCAGCGGGCTGGGCTTGTCCATCGCCAGGGCAATCTGCCAGGCCCATGGCGGCGCCTTGACCGCCAGCAACCTGGCCGAGGGTGGCACGCTGATCAGGGCGCAGTTTCCGGTGTAGGGGCGGCGTAGGCGTCCAGTGCGAGGCGTGCATGCAGGTCGTCGGGTGTGGCGGGGCGGATGTACCGGTCCATCTTTGCAGGCAAATGTTTGTCGTTTGAAGTTGGCAACTTCACTCGTCCGGCAGGTGCAGTTGCACGTCCATTGCGTCGTGAAGACACCTGACGACTTCAACCGCTTTATCGTGCGCTAGCCGGTAAAACACGATATGGCGAGGGTTCTTCACCGTTGCATGGCGTGGGTTTGCGTGTTGGCGCGAATGACTGAGGTGATAGCTTCTAAGCCCCGGTGCAATTTCATCGCGGGCGCGGCTGGCGACGTGATGGGGCGTTTTGGCGAGGGTTTGCAGGGTCGTCAGGATCAGCGTCTGATAGCGCTTACGCGCCGATTCACCGAATTGCATCTGGGAGTGCCGGAGAATATCGACGATATCGCCACGTGCAGCATCGGAAATTCGATAGTGCGGCATGCTCAGGTTTTCCCCCGCGCAGGGCGCGTCGCCTCCAGGCCCAAGCCGTCGAGAAACTGTTCAATATCGACTTCGGCCAGCGGCGTGAAGCGGCCTTGTTCAAGGTCCATCAGGCCCATTGAGGTAGCTTGCCGCAGGGCCTGAAGTTTAGCGGCCTCTTCGGCAACGCGCTGTTCCAGGAGGCGCAAGCCCTCACGCATGACTTCGCTGGCATTCTGATAACGGCCGGATTGAACCAGGTCCTGGATAACCTGTTCGTGGTGCGAGGTGAGGACGACGTTTCGTGTACCCATGGTGAGCTCCGCTGCGGGGCGTATTCGATCGTTGGCATATTATGCCATCGCGACATCTGCATGTAGTGCATTGGCTCGCCATTCGTCTTCTCGCTTGCGATTCGGATAATGAAAGCGAGTGCCAGCCCCAACCATCATCAGCGTAATCACCCTCGGACCGGGTTAACATGAGCCTGAGCTCATGCCCTGCCTGTTCCTGCCCACTCGCCGAGACCCTGCCTATGAGAGACCTGCCGCCGACCGCCACCTTGCGCGCATTTGAAGCCGCCACGCGGCATCCGACCTTTACGGCCGCCGCCCAGGAACTGCATGTGAGCCAGAGCGCGGTCAGCCATCAGCTCAAGCACCTGGAAACGCTGTGGGGGCTGCAGCTGTTTGAACGCGGTCAGCCGCTGCGCCTCACGGCAGCGGGGGCTACGCTGGCGCCTATCGTGCGCGAATTCTTCATCAGCCTGGAGGCGACCCTGGGTGATTTGCGCGAGCAAAAAGGCCGGGTGCGGCTCAGCGTCAGCACCACCTATTCGTTCGCACTCAAATGGCTGTTGCCGCGCTTGCCGAGCCTGGCCCGTCAGCACCCCGAGCTGTTGGTGTCGCTGGACACCACCGACAAGATCATCCACTTTGCGCAGGGCCAGGCGGATGTCGCGATTCGGCTGGGCAAGGGCAGTTATCCTGGTCTGTACTCGGAGTTTTTGTTCGGCGAGCAGGTGTTTCCGGTGGCCAGCCCCGACTTGTTGCAACGCCTCGGAACCCCGCGTGATCCGGCCGAGTTGTTGCGTTTGCCGCTGCTGACCCGCGATGGCGCCGAACTGGTGCCGAAATGGGAGGCGTGGTTCCAGTCTGTCGGGCTGGCGTTTTCACCGCTCAGGGAAAGTGTCAGGTTCGGCGACAGCAATATGACGGTCGAAGCCGCGTTGCTCGGCCAGGGCGTAGCGTTGGTGCGCAGCGGCCACGTAGAAAACGAAATCAGCGATGGCCGTCTGGTACGGCTGTTCGATGTGCCGTTCCCATCGCCGCTGGCCTACTATTTCGTCTGCCCCAAGGGCATCGAGGCGCAGCCGCACGTCCTCAACTTGCGCCAGTGGTTGATGGGCGAAGCACTGAAAGTGCAACAGGCGGCTCAATAGGGTATGAGTATTCGTTCATGCTGCAATGAGCAAACTTCGCTGTCGTTCCGGTGCCGGGCTGCCTAACATGGCGCATGCCTATTCATCTTGTTTGCCTGGTTCTTTTCGCCGCGCTCCTGCACGCCAGCTGGAACGCGCTGCTGCGTGGCGGTGCCGACCGGCTGTGGTCGATGACGATAATGTGCATTGCCATCGCCATCACCTGCAGCGTCGCCGCAGCGTTCATGCCAATACCCGCCAGTGAGAGCTGGGGGTATGCGCTGCTCTCAGCGTTACTGCATGTAGGCTACAACCTGTTTCTGGTGCGCAGCTATCGGGTCGGTGACCTGGGGCAGGTCTATCCGATTTCGCGTGGGTCATCGCCTGCGCTGATCACCCTGGGGGCCGCCGTGTTTGCCGGCGAGCGCATCGCACCCGGCCAGTTGCTGGGGATCGCGCTGGTCTCCGGCGGGATCATTTCGCTGGCTTTCAAGGGGCGCAGCCTGTCGGTTCCCAGCCTGCCCTATGCGCTGGGCACCGGCTGCTTCATCGCGGCCTACAGCGTCGTCGACGGCATCGGTGCCAGGCTCTCCGGCGCGCCGCTGGCTTACACTGCGTGGATGTGCGCCTTGTGGGGCGTGCTGATGCCGATGGTGTATATCGGCCTGCGCGATGCCCGCAGCTTGTTCAGTGTGCGGCCCGGCCTGTTGACCGCCGCGCTCGGCGGGTTGGTCTCCTTGCTGGCCTATGCAATCGTTATCTACGCCATGAACGAAGCGCCCCTGGGCGCGGTGTCGGCATTGCGCGAAACCAGCGTGCTGTTTGCGCTGTTGATCGGTTACCTGTTTCTCGGCGAGACGCTCACCCTGCGCCGCGTCCTGGCGTGTGTGGTGATCGTAGCCGGCATCCTCATCATCGGCTGATACAGCCAACAACGCAGGAGGTCATTCAAATGGACAAGGTCACACAGGCACCCCTGATCCTGATCACCGGAGGCAGTCGCGGCGTGGGGGCTGCCACCGCTCGGCTGGCCGCCGCCAGAGGCTATGACGTCGCTATCAGCTACGTGGCCAACGAACCGGCGGCGCTGGCGGTGGTGGCGGATGTGCAGGCAGCGGGGCGCAGGGCCCTGGCCGTGCAGGCCGACAGCGCCGACCCCGAACAGGTCGCGCAGTTGTTCGCGGCCATCGACCGCACGTTCGGGCGCATTGACGTCCTGGTCAATAACGCCGGGGTGCTGGCGACCCAGTCGCGCCTGGAGGATCTTGGCCATGAACGCATGCAGCGCATCTTTGCGGTCAATGCCATCGGCCCCATGCTCTGCGCCCAGCAGGCGGTCAAGCGCATGGCTTACCGGCACAACGGGCCGGGCGGGGTGGTGATCAATGTCTCTTCGGGCGCCGCACGCCTGGGCAGTCCCAACGAATACATCGACTATGCCGCATCAAAAGGCGCCCTGGAGACGTTTACCATCGGGCTTTCCAAGGAAGTGGCGCGCGAGGGCATACGCGTCAACTGTGTTCGCCCCGGGCACATCTACACCGACATGCACGCCAGCGGCGGCGAGCCGGGCCGCGTCGATCGCGTCAAGGACTCGATTCCCATGGGGCGCGGCGGCCAACCGGAGGAAGTAGCACAGGCCATTCTGTGGCTGGCCGGCGCCGAAGCGTCGTTCGTGACCGGCACCTTCCTTGACGTGACGGGAGGCAAGTAAGCCGGCGGGCGTCTTCGTCTCGTTTGCGCTCGAAAGGGACGAATTCGCCTGGTAGTCGCAATTTGTTACGAAGCAATCACGGCAAAATGCCAGTTTGCGCCGGCAAAAGGGGGCAAAAACGCGCCTGCCATGGATTTTTCATAAAATCGTAACAAAGCTGCTGCACAGTCCCGGGAGCCCGAAATTACACCACGGAGTTCCTGAATGAAAAGCTTGATGAAGTCTGCTGCACTCGCCGTTGCGGTTTCTCTGAGCGCCACTTCGGTGTTTGCTGCCGAAAGCATCCGCCTGACCGGTTCCGGTGCCAGTTTCCCGGCCCCGATCTACCTCACCTGGTTCAAGGATTTCAGCAAGAAAAGCGCGGGCGTCACGGTTGACTACCAGTCCAAGGGGAGCGGGGCCGGTGTGCAGGACTTCCTGAACAAAACCGTCGACTTCGCCGCCAGTGACTCCGCGATGAAAGACGAAGACATCGCTAAGGTTGCCGAGGGCGTGCAACTGCTGCCGATGACCGCCGGTGAAATCGTGTTGGCCTACAACCTGCCGGGCAACCCGAAGGGCCTGAAGCTGCCGCGCGATGTGTACTCCGATATCTTCCTGGGCAAGATTACTCAGTGGAACGATCCCAAGATCGTTGCCGCCAACCCGGACCTGAAGCTGCCGGCTACGCCCATCACCGTCGTGGTGCGTGCGGATTCCAGTGGCACCACCGCGGTGTTCACCAAGCACCTGGCGGCGATCAACCCTGGCTTCAAAGAAGCATTGGGTGAAGGCAACACCGTCAACTGGCCGGCCACCGACAAGTTCATCAAGTCGCCCAAGAACGACGGTGTGACCGCCACCGTACGCCAGACGCCAGGCGCGATTGGCTATATCGAATACGGTTTCGCCAAACTGGCCAAGGTTGACTTCGCCCAGTTGCAGAACAAGGCCGGCCAGTACGTTGTGCCCAATGCCGAAAGCGGTGCAGAAGCACTGGCTGCGGTGAAGATGCCGGAAAGCCTGGTGGCCTGGCTGCCGGACCCGGACGGTGCCAAGTCCTACCCGATCACGTCCTACACCTGGATGATTTTCCGCAAGGAGAACGGCAACCCGGCCAAGGCCAAGGCCATGCGTGAAATGGTCGAGTACAGCCTGACCGAAGGGCAGAAAATCGCTGACTCCATGGGCTACATCCCGCTGCCGCCTTCGGTAGTCGAGCAGGTTCGCAAAGCCTCCGCCAACATCCAGTAAGGCGTGCCAGGTCGCTTCCGGGATGGGCAGTCAGCCATGCCGGAAGCACTTCTTCCCTGTTTCGGAATTAACCCATGAACACACCTTTTGTCGTACCGGGTAACCCGGACTCTGCGTGCCAGCCACCGTCCACCAAGGACTTCGTGATGGATCGCACGTTCCGTGCGCTTGCACGCATCGGCGTGGTGCTGGTGCTGGCGCTGGTCTTCGCACTGGTGTTCGAAGTAGGGCGCAAGGCCCTTCCAGGCATGGAAAAGCACGGTTTTGACGTGCTGCTGGGCAGCGTCTGGGATGTCAACCAAGGCAAGTACGGCATTCTGCCGGCGATTTGGGGCACGCTGTACAGTGCTTTTATCGCGTTGATGATCGCCGGCTTTTTTGGCGTCAGCATGGCGATTTTTCTCACCCAGGATTTCCTTCCCGCCAAGCTGGCTGCGGTGTTTCGCACCATCGTCGAATTGCTCGCGGCGATCCCCAGCGTGGTGTACGGCCTGTGGGGCATCTACGTGGTCATCCCCGCCATCCGCCCGCTGACGGCGTGGCTGAACACGGAACTTGGCTGGATTCCCTTTTTCGGTACATCCCTGAGCGGGCCGGGCCTGCTGCCGGCCGCGCTGGTGTTGGCGATCATGATCCTGCCGACCATTGCCGCAGTGTCCCAGGACGCGCTCACCGCGGTGCCGATGAAAACCAAACAGGCCGCCTACGGCATGGGCACGACGCACTGGGAAGCGATTCTCAAGGTGATGGTGCCGTCGGCCGCCACCGGTATCTTCGGCTCCCTGGTGCTGGGCCTCGGCCGCGCCCTGGGGGAAACCATGGCCCTGGCGATGCTGGTGGGTAATGCAAACAACATTTCCCTGTCTCTGTTTGCACCGGCCAATACCCTGGCGGCCTTGCTGGCGCTGAACTTTCCCGAGGCCGGGCCCAACGAGATCGAGGTGTTGATGTATGCGGCGCTGGTGCTGATGTTCATCACGCTGCTGGTCAACGTGGCGGGTTCGATGCTCATGCTCTACGCCCAGCGGGGGACCAAACAATGACCAACCTCACCACGCCTGCCGCCGCGCTGCCCAGCCTGCAGCGCCGCTTCGAAGGCCGCGCCCTGCGCAGCCTGGTCTTGACCACGCTGGTCTGGTTCGGCGCGCTGCTGGCCAGCGTACCGTTGATCTCCGTGCTGTATATGTTGATCACCCGAGGCGGTGCGCGCCTGAGCCTGGAGCTCTTCACCGAGCTACCGCCGACCGGTTTCGAGACCGGCGGCGGCTTCGGCAACGCCATGGCCGGCACCCTGGTGATGGTCGGCATTGCGGCGGCGATCGCCGTGCCGGTCGGTATCCTGGCCGCCGTCTTTCTAGCGGAACTGGGGCCTGACAGCAAACTGGCGAGCGCTGCGCGCTTTGCCGCCAAGATGCTCACCGGCTTGCCGTCCATTCTGGCCGGGGTGTTTGCCTACGCGCTGGTGGTGATGACCACCGGAACCTACTCGGCACCGGCAGGTGGCGTGGCGCTGGCCGTGCTGATGCTGCCAATCGTGGTGCTGACGGCCGAAGAGTCGATGCGCATGGTGCCCAAGATCATGAAGGACGCTGCCTACGGTATGGGCTGCACCCGTTCGCAGGTGATCTGGAAGATCGTCTTGCCTACCGGCCTGCCGGCGATCCTGACCGGCGTCATGCTGGCCGTGGCGCGCGCTGCGGGCGAAACCGCGCCATTGCTGTTCACTGCGCTGTTCAGCAACTACTGGATCTACCACGACGGCAACCTGGCCGTCATGAACCCGACAGCCTCGTTGGCCGTGCTGATCTACAACTTCTCCGGCATGCCTTTCGACAATCAGCTTGAACTCGCGTGGGCGGCCTCGCTGGTGCTGGTGATGATCGTGCTGGTCGTGAATGTCGTGAGCCGTATTTTCGGCAAACCCAAGTACTAAAAGCGGGAGCACCTGAATTTTGAACGTATCCACTGCGCAAATAGCCGCTCCGTTTGTGACCGAGTCGCCTGTGGTCATGGACTGCAAGCTGGACAAGATCTTCTACGGCAACTTCATGGCCGTGCGTGACAGCCACGTGCCGATCGAAAAAAACAAGATCACCGGTTTCATCGGGCCTTCCGGCTGTGGCAAAAGCACCGTGCTGCGCAGCCTCAATCGCATGAATGACCTGGTCAAGGGCTTTCGTTTCGAAGGGCATGTGCATTTTCTCGGCCAGGACGTGTACGGCAAGGGCGTTGATCCCGTGGTCGTGCGCCGTTACATCGGCATGGTGTTCCAGCAGCCCAACCCGTTCTCGATGAGCATCTTCGACAACGTCGCCTTCGGTCTGCGCCTCAATCGCTACAAAGGCGATCTGGGCGACCGCGTGAAACACGCGCTGCAGGGCGCCGCCCTGTGGGACGAGGTCAAGGACAAGCTCAAGGTCAGCGGCTTGTCGCTCTCCGGCGGCCAGCAGCAACGCCTGTGTATCGCGCGCGCTATCGCCACCGAGCCGGAAGTGTTGCTGCTGGATGAACCGTGCTCGGCACTCGACCCGATCGCCACCCGACGCGTCGAGGAACTGATGGTCGAGCTGAAGAAGGATTACACCATCGCGCTGGTGACCCACAACATGCAGCAGGCGATCCGGGTGGCGGACACCACGGCGTTTTTCTCGGTGGATATTTCCCAGGGCACGCGCACGGGGTATCTGGTCGAGATGGGCCCCACTGCGCAGATTTTCGGCAAGCCGCGTGAACAAATGACCGAAGACTACATCAGCGGCAAGTTCAGCTGAGTCACACCGTCCGGCCTGGGCCGCCCACATGCAAACGCCAAACGGACTTGGCGTGAATCGGTAGATTTTTTACCTCGTGTTTCCAAGGAGTTTCAATGTCTGTAACGCATCGCCTTGATTTACCTGCCATTGAGCGCGCATTGCGCGAAGTGCAGGAGCGCTTCGCCGAGCTTAGCCGGCACTTCACCGAGCCGCGCGATCCCTTGACCGACGAAGTGCTGCTCAATGTGCTTGAAGGCTATGCGTTGATTGACGACTATGTCGCACGCGGCGTGGACCTGTTTGATCTTCATCAGCTGAACCTGATGCTGGAAATCAACGCCACAGTGCTGTGCGGTCGAGACCCGGCGCGGCGGGTGGAGTACGCCCAGCACCTGGCGGCGACCGAGGAGCACTTCTTCAATAACGTCGAGGGCGGTATCAAGGACTTGTTCAACTGGTATTGCGCGTATCGCAGCGAATCGGTCTGGAAGCGTGCGGCCGGCGTCTATGTGCGCATCCTCAGCAAGCCGCAGTTGTTCATTGAAGGCAACAACCGCAGTGGGTCGCTCATCGTCAGCTATTTGCTCATGCGTGCAGGTTTGCCGCCGTTCGTGCTGACGCTGGAAAATGCCGAGGGTTATTTCAACCCATCCTCGGTGATACGCAACTCTGCCAAACATGGTGTCAAGGCGTTGTATGAATTGCCCAAGATCAAGAAAAAGTATGCAGCCTTCCTGGAGCACCAGGCGCCTGATCCAGGCAAGTTTTTCCTGAGCGGCGCGCGGCTGCCCCTGCGAGAGAGAGGCCACTGATGCGCCGATTCAAGCGTCAACGCCTGCGTATTTCATTTGATATCGATGACACGCTGGCCTGTCAGCTGCACCACTGCGCTGTCGAAACCAGCTGGCTGCCGGCCTGTGTGCATCGTTGGCTGGGGGAGCCGTTGCGCATCGGCACGCGTACCCTGATCCGCGACTTGCGTCGCCAGGGTTGCAGTGTCTGGGTCTATACCTCGTCCGGTCGCACACCGTCCTACATCCGCCGCTGGCTGTTGCTCTATGGAATCCGCGTCGATGGAGTGGTCAACAGTGTGCTGCATAACCGCGCCCTGACCGGGCACGGGCTGTGCAATGCGCCTTCGAAGTATCCGCCGGCATTCGACATCGACTTGCACGTCGATGATTCCGAGGGCGTGCAGATTGAAGGCGCTGATCATGGATTCCGCGTTGTCGTGGTCGATCCGCAGGACATACGCTGGACGCAGAAAGTCCTGGATGCCGTGGTCGTTGTCCGCGCGCAGCTCGGTTGGCCGCGGCTGATCAGCCCCAAAGCGCCGCGCAATGCCGGGCTATCGCTTGAACCGAGCAGGCCTGTCGCCCCCTCGATCCTGGCGCGTGGGCAATGGTCCGGTTGAATGTATCCAGGACAATTCTTTGTGTGTATCAAATGGCGGGCGTTGATTGATCGTTCCCACGCTCCGCGTGGGAATGCATCCCGTGACGCTCCGCGTCACCTTGCGCAGGTAAAGCAGGACGCGGAGCGTCCAAGGCGGCATTCCCACGCAGAGCGTGGGAACGATCATGTAGCGATCATGTAATGGTCGGGTTGAATGTATTCAGGACAATTCTTTGCGTGTATCAAATGGCGGGCTTAGGCTCGCATTTACATACAGCAGGGAGGCGAACCCGGCGCGCAGGATGCAACCGTTCCAGCGGCGTCGGATCGATTGAGGCATGTTCAGTCACGTTACGGTCGGGTGCACCGACCTCGAAAAAGCAGCTCATCCCCATGGCAGCACGCCTCACAACGCCCGTTGCGGCGATCTGGAGCGCCCATGCTAGAGCCATCGACGCTTTTGCTGTTTGCGGGGGCCGTGTTGCTGTTACTGATGTCTCCCGGCCCCAACATGGCCTTCGTGATTGCGCACGGCGCCAGCTACGGCTGGCGTGGCGGCGTCGCTGCTGCGTTGGGAATCGGCGCGGCCGACCTGGTATTGACCGCGCTCACCGCAGCCGGCCTCACGGCCGCCATAGCGCAGTGGCCCCCCTCGTTCGACCTGATCCGCTGGGCCGGTGCGTTCTATCTGCTCTGGATGGCCTGGAACGCCCTGCGGGTGCGTGCCGCACGTTCAACGCATGCCACCCTCCAGGCGTCGCTGATGTCGGTGTTCATCCGAGCGATGCTTAACTCTTTGCTCAACCCCAAAGCGTTGCTGTTTTTCATGGTATTTTTGCCGCAGTTCGTTGTGCGCGGCAGTTCTGCGGTCGCCCTGCAAATAGTGACGCTGGGGTTGGTATTAACCTTGATCGCGATCATTTTTCACGTCGTGCTGGGCCTGATGGGAGGAATCATCCGGGGTTATGCGTCCCACCACGGCGAGTCCGCAAAGTGGCAGTCGCGGGGCCTGGCATTCGTATTGGTGTTGCTGGCAGTTCGCTTGGCGTTCACGTCGCGGCCGGCATGAGTTATACGGGTAGCCGGTGCGTACTTGGATAAAAAAAGCCACTCGATCGAGTGGCTTTTTTATCCTGTGAATTTCGATCGTTCCCACGCAGAGCGTGGGAACGATCAAGCCACGTTACGACGTCTGTTGACCTTGCTTATTTGAGCGTGACGTCAACCATCGGCGGGATGTAACCGTAGTCATACTCGGCGACCACGAATGTCTGCTGCCCTTTGATCTTGATGCCCACGGTCGGTGCCTCGGTGCCGCCGATGCGCACCTGTGTCCCGCCTTCGCCGGTGGGTACGCTGTCGATGAAGGAGGTCACCAGGCCGTTGGGCATCACGCAGTGCGAGTAGGTCTGGAAGGGCTGGGAAGACGGATTTCCCAGGACCAGGCCGGAACCGTTCAAGGGCACGTAAGGGCCGAACAGCGAGTCGGCGACAAAACCGTACACACCGTCCGGCCCGGTTACCCCGTCGCCATAGGTGAAAGTGTGGCTGATGGTGAACAGATAATACTTGCCGTCCTGGAACACGAAGTGCGGACGTTCGGTCTGGTCGTTGACGCCGACTGCGGTCAGCAGCGGCGGCAGCATTTCCCAGTCGTCGCCGTCTTCGTCACGGGCCACGGCGATACCAACGCAGGCGGTCTGGAAACGCGAGTTGCCGACGTCTTCATAACCGGGCGGCACATCGCCGATTTCTGCCTTGCCCACCTTGTGCGAGCCGCGCTCGCCGGCCACGTTGCCTTCGAACAGCATGTACAGCTTGCCGTCCTTCGGGTCGCGGAACGGCCATGGATCGCGGAAACCCCAGAAGGCGTTCTGCGCTTCGGTCTGGTACATCTTGCCGTCGGCCTCGAACAGCGGCTTGACCTTCTCGAAGCCCACCAGGCTGACGCCATGCTCGGTGGTCACCACGCGGCCACGCACCTTGACGATGGTCGCGCCGGGTGTGACGGCGGTGTAGTAGAGGTCCACCTCGCCTTGCTCGTTCAGCAGGATCGGCGTGCCGGCCCATTCGCGCACCGTTGGCGAAACGCCTTCAGCCATGACTCGGCCGCCGAGTTTCCAGTCTTTGCCGGTGCGGGAGTACCAGTAGTACATCTTTGCCCGACCGTGGCGATCGGTCCAGTCGCGGGTGATGTCGTAGTTACCGTTCTCATCGAGGTACTGCGGGTCGTTGGGATGACGGTCTGCGGTCAGGGTGAAGATCACCGACCAGCCATCGACGGAAGTGATATTTCCGTCAATGTCGCGCAGCGGCATGGTGTCCCAGATAAACACCTTGTCGCTCAGCACCGGGAAGTCGGCACTGACCAGCGGCTGGGTGGTGGTGGGGTCGTCCGCATGGACTTTCAGCGCATCGGCGCGGGTCCACAGGCTGGGCAGGTGGGGGGTGTTGCCAAATTTTTCAGTGGTGCTTTTCATAGGTAACCTCGTCCGTGAAGCTAAGTTGATACTGTATTTATATACAGTCATTGGACTTTAAAAGACTGGTTCCCTCGGGTCAAGGGCTAAAATGCATTTATGCATATTTTTGCGTGATGCCTTGGCTGACACGTTTCAGCTATGGATTTTTACAGACGTTCGCGTTCGGCCGGGAGGTAGCTAAGGGAGCCGCTACTAAATAAGGAACTTTGGCCCCGCAGGCCTTCTCCATTGCAGATAGCCCCGCCTCAGCCGGCCTGCGCCGGATGATCGCTGACTGCAACCCGCCGCCAGAGCCGCCCATGACCGAACCCAGCCTCAGCCACGCCGAACCTTCCACGCCGTCCCTGCGCCGCGCCGTGACCGGCCCGATGTTGTTCCTGTTCATCCTGGGCGACGTGCTCGGCGCCGGCGTGTATGCGCTGGCCGGAACCATTGCCGGCCAGGTCGGCGGGGCGATCTGGGTGCCGCTGCTGGTGGCGTTGTTTTTCGCCATGCTCACCGCCGGCTCGTACGCCGAGTTGGTGACCAAATACCCCCATGCAGGCGCTGCTTCGGTGTTCGCCGAAAAGGCGTTCAAGTCGCCGCTGATTTCGTTCCTGGTGGGCTTTTGCATGCTCGCCGCCGCCGTGACCAGCGCCGCCGGGTTATCCCTGGCGTTTGCCGGTGACTATCTTGCGGCGTTCGTTAACGTCTCGCCCCACGTGGCGGCGCTGGTCTTTTTGCTGGTGATTGCGCTGTTGAATGCGCGCGGGATCAAAGAATCGCTGGGCGCCAATATGGTGATGACGTGCGTGGAGCTGTCCGGGCTGCTGTTGGTGGTGGTCGCCGCAGCCTGGTGCTTGCAGGCCGGTGAGGCCAACCTGGGGCGGGCGTTCGAATTCAAGCCCGGCATCAACCCGATGCTTGCCGTGCTCGGCGCTGCACTATTGGCATTCTATTCGTTCGTCGGCTTTGAGACGTCGGCCAACCTGGCGGAAGAAATCCGGGGTGTGCGCAGGATTTACCCGCGCGCGCTGTTCGCCGCGTTGATCGTGGCGGGTATCGTGTATATGGCGGTTGGTGTCGCCGCCTCCGTGGTGTTGCCGATGGACAAGCTCACAGCCACGTCGGCACCGCTGCTCGAAGTGGTGCGCGCCTCGGGCCTGAATATTCCACCGCAACTCTTTGCCTTCATTGCCTTGGTCGCGGTCGCCAATGGCGCGCTGCTGACGATGGTCATGGCCAGCCGCCTGACCTACGGCATGGCGCGCATGGGCCTGTTGCCGGAGCCGTTGTCACGCGTGCTACCCAAGCGCCGTACGCCCTGGGTGGCGATCATTGCCAGTACGGCCGTGGCCATAGCCCTGACGCTGACCGGCACGCTGGCGGCATTGGCCGAGACGGTGGTGTTGTTGTTGCTGTTCGTGTTTCTCAGTACCAACCTGGCGGTGCTGGTATTGCGGCGTGACACCATTGAGGAGCAGCATTTTCGCGTGCCGAGCTGGGTGCCGGTGCTGGCGATTGTTTCGTGCCTGATCCTCCTCAGCCAGCAAAGCCTGGATACCTGGATGCGAGGCGGGGCGCTGATTGTGTTGGGCATGGTGCTGTATGGCTGCAATCGATTGGCGACGCCAGCGGTGCAGGCGGGTTGAGTACACCAAACGGGTAGCGGCCCATGCCGCCGATGGCGGTGTGTCAGGCGCAGATGCATGCACTGACCCTCCCTCATCGGGGGCAAGCCCCCTCCCACATTGGACTGGTGTACGGCTTGGGGCTCGCGTACTGCCCGAAAACCAATCCAGTCACGCCGCGTCTGCTGGTGAATACATTCTTCCTGACGCATGGCGCTCAAATGTGGGAGGGGGCTTGCCGCCGATGGCGGTGGGTCAGTTGCAGAAGCATTCACTGACCCTCCCACAGTGGATTGGTGCATGGCTTAGAGATCGCGCACTACCCGGAAACCAATCCAGTCACCGCGCGTCTGCGGGTAGATGTTGTTGCGGTTGCCGGAGCGGGAGAACACTGGCGCTTCGCCCCAGTCATTGCCGCGAATCTGGTAGGACTCGCAGTTCGGTTCCATCCAGGCACTGCCGTCAGTCGGCGCACCGACGTAGTTCGGGTGTTCGCAATCGGCAACCCGTTCATACACATTGCCGTGCATGTCGTACATGCCAAACGCATTCGGCGGGTAGCTGCCCACCGGTGACGAATAGCTGTAGCCGTCCGCCGGGCCGTAGGTGTTGGCGTGCCTGGCAATGCTGTAGCCCTTGCCTTCGTCGAACGGGAAGGGGAACGGCCCGCGGGTGCCGGCGCGGGCCGCGTATTCGCGTTGGGCTTCGCTGACCATGTGGTACTGCTGGCCGGTTTTTTTCGACAGCCAGGCCACGTAGTTTTTAATGTCGTCCATGTCCATGCACACCGCCGGCTGGCGCGGGCCCTGGGGGTAGCGCGGCTTGCTGGCGATGCATTCGCGGCCGGGACGATCATCACCATTGGCGATCTTCACCCCGGTCTGGCGGACATAGCTGTCCCATTCACCGGCGGTAATGTGGAAGCGGCTCATGGCGAAGGGCTTGGCGAAGGTCACTTCATGCATCGGGCCTTCGTCCGGTTCGCGGCCGACTTCGTCTTCCGGGGTGCCCATGGTGAAGGTGCCCGCAGGCAATACCACCATTTCCGGGCAGTCCTTGCAGTCCTTGAAGACTTTGCCCGGTTGCGGTGCCGCCGCCTGGGCCATGCCCGGGAGCAGGGCGCCGCACAGTACGGTCAGCGCCAGGGCTGTCAGGGGTTTGAGTCGAAATGGCGTCATGTGAGCGTCTCGTTCAAATAAAAAAAGGTCACAGCCGCTGGCTCAGCAACGCCATGAAGCGCTGGATCTCATCCGAGCTGTTGAGCAGGCCGGGGGAGGTGCGGATCACCGGCCCGACATCACGGTCCACGGCGTCGATCACCACTCGGTTTTTCATCATGTAGCTGGCCACCGCATCGCAGTCCTGGCCCTTGACCCGAAAGAAGGTAAAACCTGCCGACAGCGCTGGACTGCGCGGCGTGACCAGTTCTATCTGCGGATGCGCCAGCAGTTGCGCTTTAAGCTCGGTGTTGAGTGCGTGGATACGCGCCTGCACCGCTGCCTTGCCCAGTTGCAGGTGCAGCTTGAAGGCTTCGTCGGCGGCCCAGCGATGCTCGAACGCGTGGTAGCCGCCGGGCGTCATGGTGGTGGCGAAATCCTTGTCTTCGGAGAAGGTCGGCACCATCGGTGTGACGTAGGTGTTGTCGGGGCTGCGAGCGCACACCAGGCCGGTGCCGCGCGGGCCGAACATCCACTTGTGGGTGCCGGCGATGAAGAAGTCGCAGTGCATGGCCGGGAAGTCGAGATTTTCCACGCCGAAACCGTGCACGCCGTCGACCACGTAGAGCAGGCGGTCGTTGTCGTCGCGGTTGCGGTTGTATTCATTCACCAACTGGCCGATTTCGCCAATCGGCAATTTGACACCGCTGCCCGACTGCACCCAGGTCATGCCCAGTACGCGGGTGTTGGGGCGAATATTGCGCTGGATATTGCCCAGCACTTCATCGGCGGACACGCCGCTGGCGCTGTCGAACAGCCGGATGCGGCGTACCTGGGTGCCTTCCCTGCGCACGCGAAAATCCAGGACGTTCTGCGTCGCGTAATGCTCATGCTCGGTGGTGAGAATTTCCTGGTCGGCGCGCACCTTGATCCCGCCATAAATCATCGCCAGCCCTTCGGAGGTGCTGCCGGTCAGGGCGATCTGTGGCGGTGTGGCGTTCAGGTAGCGGCCCGCCCATTCACGCACCTGGCCTTCGCGTTTCCAGGTTTCCTGCAGGTCCCAGTCCATCGCCAGGCCGGGGTTGCGGTCGATCTGGGCGCGGTAGCGCTCAATGGCCTCGCGCACCGGCCTGGGGTGCGACGCGACCAGGAAGTTGGAAAAATGCAGGTAATCCGGGTCCTGGTTGAACAGTTGTTTCAAGCCTGTCCATGGGTCGTTCGTGGCGGCGGCCAGCGCCTGGGGCATCAGCGTGTTGCCCAGCGGCAGGCTGGCGGCCAATACGCCGGCCTGCTTGAGGAATGTGCGACGGTCGGTCATGGGCTGACTTCTTGATGGGCCAAGGGTTTGGCGGCTTTCTGGACCTGCTCCCACACCCGCAGGAAGTTGCCTCCCCACAGCTTGGCGATATCGGCTTCGGAATAACCGCGCTGGATCAGTTCGGCGGTGACGTTGCGCACTTCGCCAACGTTCTCCCAGCCCTGCAGGCCACCGCCGTCGTTGAAGTCCGACGCGATGCCGACGTAGTCGATGCCGATCTTGCGCACGGTGTAGTCGATGGCATCGCCCCAGTCCTTGAGGGTCGCCTTGGGTTCTTCCTCGAGAATCGCGTACAGCTCGCTGGCATACTGGCCGAAGCGCTGTTCGGGCCACGCGGCGATGATCGCATCGCCCGGCATCAAGGCCATCGCCAGGTTCGGCAGCGGCGGCAAGTCGAAGCGGGCGCGAAGGGCGTTGAGCTTGTCCTGGGTCGGCTGGCTCAGGGGGCGCAGGTAGGCAGGAAAGCCCACCACCTGCACCACGCCGCCGCTGCGCTTGATCAGTTGCAGTTCCTTGTCGCTGAGGTTGCGCGGGATGTCCACCGACGCCCGGGGGGCCGAGTGGGACGCTACCATCGGTGTACGGCTCAACTGCGCGACCTGTTCCAGGGCTTTGGTCGACATCTGCGACACGTCGATGATCACCCCCAGGTCATTGAGGCGCTGCACCGCTTGCTGGCCGATGGGCGACAGGCCCTCGAGGGCGTCGGTGGTGTCATTGAAAAACGGCAGCGGGCGCGACGAGTCCGACCAGGCGTTATTGCCGATGTAGCTGAAGCCGAACATGCGCATGCCGCGCGCCGCCCACAGGTCCAGCTGGTTCAGGTCGTCACCAAGGGGGTAGGCGTTGAGCATGCTGATAAAGATCGCGAACTTGCCTTCGCCGTGCAGACGGCGCATGTCGTCCGGGGTGTAGGCGATGCCCACCTGGTTGGGGAAGTCGCGGACCATGCCGGAGATGATTGTGTAGCGCACCTCCTGCTCATGGCGGGCTTCCTCGACAAAACCGTCGGTGGGTTTGTGCGGGGCGTTGGGGCCGTTCCAGATTTCCGGCCAGCCGAAAATGGTCAGGGCCGCGCCGGATAATCGGCCGCGCGCCGCTTTGGCCAGGTCGAACTGGCCGCTGCCATCCTTGTCGGCTTCATTGCCGGCGGTGCCGAAATCCATGGGCACGGTGATATGGCTGTCGAACGACAACAGGCGATCCTGCATTTCATTGGCCTGCTTGATCACCTCCAGCGGGTAGCCGGCGTTGCCCTTGAACCAATGATCCCAGACCAGAAAGCCGGCCCCGGCAGCGACCGCCAGTGCCAGCGGCAAGCCGATATACAGCGCCTTTTTCGAACGTGGTTTTGTCATTGCCATCTCAGTCAGTTGAGGCCTTTGCTATCAGGGAAGAACGAGCGATGACCGGGGAAATTTAGCGGGCGCTGCCCGGGCGGTAAATTTCCCCAGGCTGCAAACGTTCTAGCTCTGATTAAGCCGTTTCCTAAGGTAGACAATGACGATCTCTCGACGTGGGTTCATCGCAGGCCTGGCGCTGACCGGCGCGGCGGTGCCCGCGGCCTTTTATGCCCATCGCGAGCTGACGCGGGAAGAAGAATTCCCGGTCACCCCCGGCGAAGCCACGGTCGAGCTGGCCGACACCCAGGGCCAGCACCTGGCGAATACGTTGCGCGGGGTGTGGAGCCTGCGCCTGGAAGGTCGCGATGCCGGCCTCAGGGGCTTGCCGTCCCGGGGCCTGGAACTGCTGCTGGACATCGCGCCCCGTGGCCGTGGCTTGCGCGGTTACCTGGACACCGCCGAGAACCTGCGGGCCGACGGCGAGCCGCGCTACCGCGTATTGGGCGATCTGCTGACGGGCGAGGGCGCCTTGCTCTATTGGCGGCTGATCGACCGCGATTCGGCGGCGGGCATCCCGGCCTACGAATTCAAGATGACCCTCGATGAAGTCTGGGCCGACTTCGGCAATGCCGGCAGCGGCACCCTCAGTGGGCAGATCCTCGACCTCGAGCGGCCCCTGGCATTGACCGAGCGCGACAACCGATTCATCGCCCACAAACAGCTGTTCCCCGAAGCCCGCCAACGTATCGGCCTCAACCCGACCCTGCTGGCCTGGCTGATTGCCCCCGAACATCGCCTGTTTCACCAGCTGTGGCACGCCACCCGTGACCAATGGCACAAGCTCTCCGAAGAAAAGCGCGAGGCCTTGCGCGGCATCGGCTGGCAACCCGGGCCGCGTGGCCGGGAGCGCGATGCGCGGGGCAAGCTCAAGGACCGTAACGGCTCGGGCATCGACTTTTTCTTCATGCACCGCCATATGCTGGGCACTGCCCGCTCCATGCAGGACCTGCCGTCGTGGCCGCATTTCCCCGAGCCCCAACCGGCGCTGGAGCGCGATCGCCCGGGCTTTGTGCGCTACTTCGATAACCACGACGGCTTTGCGTTGCCGCCGTGCTGGTCGGCGCCGGATGACGCCGATTACACCCAGTGGGTCAGCGACATCAAGGCTGCCGAGACCTACCACAGCAATTTCCAGGTGTGGGAATCCCAATACCGCGACCCACGCTACCTGGCCAGGCTGACCCTGGGCCAATTGGGCTCGGAGATGGAGCTGGGCCTGCACGACTGGCTGCACATGCGCTGGGCTTCTGTGCCGCGTGACCCGTCCAACGGCGCCCCGGTGCCGTTTGCCCGCGACCCTGCGGACTTCGCCGCACGCTGGTACGCACCGGAAAACGACTTCCTCGGCGATCCGTTTTCATCCCACGTGAACCCGGTGTTCTGGCACTTCCACGGCTGGATCGATGACCGCATCGAAGACTGGTTCCGCGCCCACGAGCGGTTCCATCCGGGCGAAGTCACCCGGCTTGAGGTCAACGGCGTAGCCTGGTTCGCACCGGGACGCTGGGTTGAGGTCGGCGACCCCTGGCTCGGCCCGGATACCCACGGCTGCAGCACCACGCCGGGGTTGCAGCAGGGCCGCTCGATGGAAATGGACCCGGAAATCATGAAACTGGCCCTGCGCATCACCTTCGGCGCCGATGAGGAACTGCTCAAAGGCCTGTTCAAGCGCGTGCCGAAGCGGCCCTGGTATGCGCGGCATTTGAAGGTTAAGCGCGAGGCCTGAGTGCGGTGTTTTAGCTGCGTGTTCCTTGACATCCTCGCACTGGCGCGCAACGATCAACTCAATTTTCCAAAATTGAGTTTCAGTCGTGGCGAAAATCCATAAACCCGCTGATTTCGGGGCTTTGTTAGATCGTCATGGTTTGCAGGTTTTCGAGCTTGCACGCATTTTCAAGGCGGTCGATGACAAAGGCCGATATTTGCACTGGGACGAATTCCGCCGTTACCCGACGCCGGGGGTCAATAAAGAGGCGGCCTGGGCCGCCATCAAGATGTCCCGGGCCTGTGGAAGCAAGACGCTTGAGCTTGAGAGCGAATGCGGCAGTGCTTTTTTCTTGTGCTCCACGGATTTCAGCGATGCGGTGATTCACGCTGTCGAGTCGGTGACATCCCGTTTAGGCGGGGCGGCAGCGTCGTCTCCTCAATACCGTGATAACGCTCAGTATCTGGTCGACTCCTTGATGATGGAAGAGGCAATTTCCAGCGCCCAACTGGAAGGTGCCGCGACCACGCGCAAAATCGCCAAGGACATGCTGGCCAAGGAGCGCCCGCCACAGAATGACGATGAGCGGATGATCCTCAATAACTATCAACTGATGAAACATGCCAAGTACAACCAGGGCGAAGACCTGTCTGTCGCATTGATCTGTGAGTTCCATGGCATCGCGACAGCAGGGATTGACGAGGACGATATTCGCCCCGGGCATATCAGGGAAACCGACGATATTTTTGTCGGCGGCGCGGGGAATGAAATTGTTCATCAACCCCCTCAGGCTGCATTGCTACCGGACAGGCTTGAGGCACTTTGCAGGTTTGCCAATGACCGCCATGACGGTCAAGGCGGCAGGCACTTTATCCATCCGCTGGTCAAAGCCATCATTCTTCATTTCATGCTGGGTTATGAGCACCCCTTCAGGGACGGCAACGGCCGGACAGCGCGCGCGTTGTTCTATTGGTTCATGCTCAAAAGTGGTTATTGGCCTTTTGAGTACATTTCCATCAGCGCCTTGCTCAAAGAAGCCCCGATGCAATACGGGCGCTCGTATATCCATACGCAAACCGATGGATTCGATTTGACCTATTTCGTCATTTATCAATTGCGGGTCATCGAGCGCGCGATGAACGAATTCATGCTGTATTTCGAAGGTAAAAGGCAAGAAGCCGTAGAGCTGATGAGCTGGCTCGATTCGCTTGATTTAAAAGAAGGGTTGAACTACCGACAGGGCCATTTCCTGAAAAAAGTGCTGCAACACCCTGGGCGCATCTATACGCCCAGGGAACTCACCCATGACTATGACATTTCCGAAAATACGGCACGCAAGGACCTTGAAAAACTGGTCGGCATGAAACTTCTATTCAAGGTACAGGAAGGAAAAAACCACCTGTACATCGCGCGCGACGACGCGCAGTTCAACTTGAAGAAGCTGACGAACGCGGGTTGATAGAAAACAAAAAAACCGGCTGATCAGGCCGGTTTGGGTTCCCTTCAACAGCAGGGGTTATACGTGGTTGCTCAGCAGGCGTTCAGCACCGCCTTCGGCCAGGCCACGTTCCTGCAGACGATCTGCACCGCCCTCAGCCAGGCCGCGTTCCTGCAGGCGATCCGCACCGCCCTCGGCCAAGCCACGTTCCTGCAGGCGATCCGCTCCGCCCTCAGCCAGGCCACGTTCCTGCAAGCGATCCGCACCACCTTCGGCAACACGGGTTTCAATCATGCGATCCGCGCCGCCTTCAGCGACTACCGGGTGGGCGAAAGCGTTTGCAGCCAGTACCGAGAAAGCGAGGCTAAGCAAGAGTTGGCGTTTCATGAGGGTGTGCTCCAAGTGTTTTAGTGAGGTGCCGTTTGGCATGGGTTTGATGTTACGCGTCGCAGTTTTTAAGAGAACTTCATTGCGCTGATGGTGACTATCGACGCCAGCGATGGGCCCGCTCACGGGCCATCACTGCGACCGTCATGGCATCTGCGGCACTTCATTGGGGCGCAGGTCAAACACCAACACCTCAGCGTCCTCGCCATGGCTCAGGCGAATCTGGCGTTCGTCCCGTACGCGCGCACCGTCGCCTTCCTGCAAGCGCTGGCCATTGAGCTCGACGCTGCCGCGCGCCACATGGATGTAGGCATAGCGATCCGGCGGCAAGTCCAGTTGCGCGCTTTCATCACCATCGAACAGCCCGGCATACACCCGCGCATCCTGGCGAACATTCAACGAACCGTCGGCGCCATCCGGCGAGATGATCAGTTGCAGGCGCCCGCGTTTTTGCGCTTCGCTGAAGTGCTCCTGCTGATAGCGCGGCTTGGCCCCGGCTTCATTGGGCACGATCCAGATTTGCAGGAAGTGCACGCCCAGGCGGTGACTGTGGTTGAACTCGCTGTGGGCCACGCCGCTGCCGGCGCTCATCAGTTGCACATCGCCGGGGCGGATCACCGAGCCGGTGCCCAGGGTGTCCTTGTGTTCCAGGGCGCCTTCGAGCACATAGGAGAAAATCTCCATGTCACGGTGCGGGTGCTGGCCGAAGCCTTTGCCGGCGACGACGCGGTCATCATTGATCACCAGCAGGTCGGAAAACCCTTGTTCATTCGGGTTCCAGTAGTTGGCGAACGAGAAGGTGTGGAACGACTTCAACCAACCATGATTGGCGGCGCCGCGTTCGGAAGCTTTGCGAAGGGTCAGCATGGTCCAGTCCTCAAGTGAGCGCGGGCTGCGAGATGCAGGGCGCTTGCGTTGAGAAGAAGGTTAATGGTTAACGGTTAATTCATTAAGAAGATGAAATCCGAATAACTGTCGCTTATAAGTTGACAGTAAAAGACATGCCATAATGCCCGTCGCCTTTCTTCTCGATGGACGTTTCCCGCTTATGAAAACCGTGGCCATGGCGCTGTTTCCGGACTTCCTGCTGCTCGACATGGCCGGGCCGCTTGAAGTGTTTTCGATTGCCAACCGCTACCTGCCGGCGGCCGACCACTACCGGATCCTCACCATCGGCACCGAGCCCGGGCCGTTGCGCGCCTCCAATGGCGTCACGGTGCAGACCGACCTGCTGCTGGAGCAGGCCCAGGACGCCTATGACGTACTGCTGGTGCCTGGCGGTCCGGGGGCCTATAACGAATGCCATCCCGCGCTGCTGCCCTGGCTTAAGGCGATGGCGCCACGGGCACGGCGTTTCGGTTCGATCTGCACCGGCGCCTTTGTGCTCGGACACGCCGGCTTGCTCGACGGGCACCGCGTGACCACCCACTGGCATTACACCGAACGCTTGATCAAGGCATTCCCGAACGCCATCGTCGAGACCGATCGCATCTACCTGCAGGACCGACGCTTGATCACCTCGGGTGGCGTCACGGCCGGTATCGACCTGGCCCTGTCGATTGTCGCCCAGGACCATGGCAAGCAAGTGGCGGTGGACGTGGCCAAGGTGTTGCTGGTGGTGATGAAACGCCAGGGTGGCCAGGCCCAGTTCAGCCCGATGACCGCCGCCGTGGCGCCCCAGGAAACCGCGATCACTCGGGTGCAGCACCACGTGCTGGCGCAGCTCGACCAACCCTTTACGATCGAGTCGATGGCGGAACTGGCCGGCATGAGTGCGCGGCACTTTGCGCGACTGTTCGCCAGGGAAGTGCAGATGACGCCCATGGCGTTTCTGCAAGGCGCGCGCATCGACCGTGCCCGCCAGTTACTGGAAACCACCGACCTGCCGCTCAAGACCGTGGCGTTCCACTCAGGCTTCGGCAGCGTGCGGCATATGCGCTTTCTGTTCAGTGAAAAGCTCGGCCTGAACCCTACCCAATACCGACAACAGTTCAGTTAACGACACCCTGTCCGTCTGAGGCACCCGATTGTCCGTATCGCTCCCCGTGCCAGCATTGTCCTGTGACCGCCAGCTGGCAAGATAACGCCGAGCCCACGGAAAAAGGATGCGCAGGCACTCAAGCACGGGTGTTTCAGCGCTTTTACGGACATGAATCATTCTGCGGCGGTGAGCTTCGGCGCCTATACGTTTCATCGGCACCAGCGTCTGGTCAGCAAGGCCGGCTGGCCGGTGCCGCTGGGCGGGCGCGCCCTGGATATCCTCGCGGTGTTGCTGGAAGCGCCGGGGCACTTCATCAGCAAGGCGACCTTGATCGAGCGGGTCTGGCCCAACAGCGTGGTTGAAGACAATAACCTGCGCGTGCACATTGCCGCGTTGCGTCGCGCCGTGGATGTGCAGCCTTTGATCCTCAATCATCCGCAGCGCGGCTATTGCTTCGCCGCGCCCGTGCAAGGCGCGCTGCCGACGTTGCCGGCACCGCACAACCTGGCGGCGCGGCTGAGCCCTGTGGTCGGTCGCGATGAGCTGGTAGGCATGCTCGTACGGCGCATGGCCGGGCAGCGGCTGTTGACCCTGACCGGAGTGGCCGGTATCGGCAAAAGTACCCTGGCCCTGGCGCTTGCCGAGCGCGTGTTGCCTCGCTATCGCGACGGGGTGTGGTGGGTCGACCTGGGCAACCTGCGCACGCTGGGCGAACTGCTCGGGCACCTGTCCACGCTCTTGCAATTGGACGCGGTCGACAGCCTCGATGAGCTGTGCCGACGGTTGGCCGCGCGCCGATTGCTGCTGGTATTCGATGGGGCCGACCTGCTGCTCGGTGCCTGTCGCAAGCTGCTGCGCGCGCTGCACGAAAGGGCGCCGGAGGTCAGCGTGCTGGTCAGCAGTCGCGAGGCCTTGCTGGCGCCGGGCGAATGGGTGATGCGCGTGCCGCCGTTGGGGGTGCCGTCGCCGTCGGCGCTGGGCAGTGTCGAGCAGGCCATGGCCTGTCCCGCCGTGCAGTTGTTCGGCGCACGGGCGCGCGCCAGTCAGCAGGGTTTTGTGTTGCGGCCCCAGGAGTTGATGCCGCTGCGCGATATTTGCCGGCGCCTGGACGGTATCCCATTGGCCCTCGAACTGGCGGCCGCCCAGGTTGACGCCCTGGGTATCGGCGGCGTGCAGCGGCAATTGCGCAGCGGCCTGCACGGGCTGAGCCACGGTCGTCGCACGGCGGTGGAACGCCATCGCTCAATGACCGCCGCGCTGGACTGGAGCTACGAGCGCCTGAGCCTGCCGGAGTGCTGGCTGTTCCTGCAGTTGGGCCTGTTCAAGATGGCGGTGATCCTGCCCACCTTGCGTGAAATGGTCAGCGGGACCGAGCTTGAGCACGCTGATTTGTCTTACCTGCTGGCGCGTCTGGTCAATCTGTCGCTGCTGACCGCCGAGCCTGGCCCGGGCCCGACGCGCTATCGCCTGCTCAATAGCGTGCGCAGCTACGCCCTGGCGCAGTTGCGCGATCCCCTTCAGGTCGAGCGCTTGCAGCAAGGTTATGGGCAGTGCCTGGGTGAGTTTTCAGGCCGGCCGTTTGTCCTGCAACTCGTCGAGCAGGCGGCGTGCGCGCAGTAGATCGCGGGTGGCGAAGCCTTCGGTAAATCGAGCGTAGATCGGCTCCAGCAAATCCCTGCCGGCTTGCCTGCGCCCTTGTTGCTGCCAGTGTTGTGCCAGGCAGCCCGCACAGCGCAACTCCCAGGCCAGGGCACCTTGCCGGCGTGCCAGGCCAAGGGCTTCGAGCAGCAGCGTTTCAGCACCGTGGATATCCCCCTGGAGCGCCGCCTGCCCGGCGTACACCCGCAGGATTTCCGGCGCGCACCAGCCCGCCGTGCCACTGCGCGCGCGGTGCATGCCCGGCTCATCGACCTGCCGCATGTCGAAGGTGACCAGGGTGTCCTCTATCAGTCCCAGACCCTGCAGATCCTGGTCGCCCAGGATACCGGCATAGTGCCCGGCCCAGGTCTGGAACAGTTGCACCGAATGCTTGTGCGCCTGCTCAAGCAACAGGCGTTGCATGGCCTGTGCCTCGTCGTCGGCACCGTTGTAGCGGGCGATGACTACACCAGCCAAGGCCAGGGTGTAGCAGATCGAGGTGCCGTGGTTGATCTGCAGCGCCAGCTCCAGTGCCTGGCTCGCGGTGCGCCAGGCACGTTCGGGGAAGCCTTGCAGCCAGAGGATGCGCGCCAGGACGGTCAGGGACGCGACGCTCTGGTCGTACTGCACGCCAACGCCATGGGCGAAGCGATTCACGTGGCCGCTGTGGCTCATCCGTTGCAGCACCTGCTCGGCATGATGCCGGGCCAGTGCCTGATCGCCGGTGTAATGCCGGGCGAGGGCGCGCAGGCGTTGGGTGCTCAGGTCCAGCAGCGGCTCGGTGCGTGGGTCGAGGCGATCAAATTGCAGGCTCTGTTGCAGCGCCTGGTCATAGCGCCCGGCACACAGGTTTACCGCCATATGCCCGGAGACCGCGCGTAACTGGCCGGCCAGGTCCTGGCGTTCTTCGGCCAGGCGCGCGGCACCGACAAACGCCGCAATGGTCTGCGGCGCGGCGCCCAGGGCGTGGTAGGAGAGGCTGCCCAGGGCCAATTGCAGTTGCAGGGTCAATTGCGTACAGGGCGCTTCGACCTGATCGATCAGCGCCAGCGCCTTGTCCACATAACCGGCATGCTCGCGCAGCAACGACAGTTCCTGCCACAGGGGCATCGCACTGACCGTCAGGCGGATCGCCAGCAAGTGCCCCGCGTCGTCGGCGAAGCCCCAGTCGAGGGCGGCGCGCACGTCTTCGCGCAGCGGTGCGTAGCGCTCGATCCAGGGCTGGGTGGCGATCAGTTCCCAATCACCGCGGGCCTGTTCCATCAGCGCCAGGCAGCGTGCCGCATGGCGTTCGCGCGTGGCTTGCAGTTCGCCCGCGAGGCTGAGCTTTTCCAGGGCATACGTGCGGGTGATATCCAGCAGGCGATAGACCATCTCTTCCTCGCCGGCGTCCACATTCAGCAGCGACTTGGCCACCAGTTGCGTGATGGAGCCGAGCACTTCGGCCAGGGCCACGTGTTCCCCGGCGATCACCGCCGCCGCGCTGACCAGGCTGAAGCCCCGGCGAAACACCGCCAGCCTGCGCAGGCAGATTTTTTCGCCTTCGGTGAGCATGTCAAAGCTCCAGTCGAGCGTGGCCCGCAAGGTTTGCTGGCGGGGCAGGGCGTTGCGCCGTCCGCGGGTCAGCAGGCGAAAGTTATCCTCCATCTGCACCAGCAGCCCCGGCAAGCCAAAACGCTCGATCTGCGCGGCCACCAGCTCGATTGCCAGCGGAATGCCGTCCAGGCGCTGGCAGATATCGATGGCCAGCGGCAGGTCGGCATCGCTCAGGGCAAAGCTGTCCTGATGGGCCATGGCCCGCTCGATCAGCAATTGCATGGCCGGGTAACCCAGGGCCTGGGCGCGGTTGCCGGTGGCGGGCGGGCAACTCAGCGGCTCCAGGCGTTGCACCGACTCACCTTCGGCGCGCAGCGCTTCACGACTGGTGGCGAGGATGTGCAGGTGCGGCGCATGGCGCAACAGGGTTTCGCTGATCAGGGCGATGTCGTCGAGCAGGTGCTCGCAGTTGTCGATCACCAGCAGCAACTGGCGTGCCTGCAAGCTGCGGGCGAAGCTTGCCAGCGGCGCATTCTCCCCGGGTGCGGCACCCAGCAAGGCGGCGAGGTTGGGCAGAATCATCGACGCGGCACTGAGCGGCGCCAGGTCCAGCAGATGAATTCCATCGCGGTAATGCCCGATCAGCAATTCCGCGACGCGCAGCGCGACGGTGGTCTTGCCGATGCCACCGGCGCCGGTCAGGGTGATGAAACGTTGTTGCGGCAGTTGCTGCACCAGCGCATCGATCAGGGCCTGGCGGCCGATCATGCGCGTGCGCCGCAGCGGCAGGTTGTGGCCAGGGCGTTGGGGCGCGCCGTCGGTGGGTAGCGTCATCGGTTCGATGCTCAGTGGCGCGACAAAACTGTAGCCGCGCTGGGCGACCGTGACGATATAGCGCTGCCCCGCCTGGCCGTCGCCCAGGGCCTTGCGCAACGCGGCCATGTGCACCCGCAGGTTGCCATCTTCCACCACGCTTTTGGGCCAGACCCGCGCGATCAGCTCCTGCTTGCTCACCACATTGCCGGCGTGCTCCAGCAGGATCAGCAGAATATCCACCGCCCGCCGTCCCAGGCGCAGCGGGCGACCGGCCTCCAGCACCAGGCGCTCGCGCGGATGGATGCGGTAGGGGCCGAAGTGCACGGCCTGGTCGTTCAACTCATTCATGGCTGCCCAGGTTCAAGAGTAACGGATGGGCAAGCATATTCCAGGCGCTTGAAGACCACTAGGCTGCGATCACCTCGGGCTTGGAGCGCGAGTGGTGGTTTCGCCAGGTCATCGGGTTCACGCCCTCGCTGCGCGTGAACATGTGACAGAAGTGCGCCTGGTCGCAAAAGCCGCATTCCAGGCTGATCTGCGTAAGGCTCAGGGAAGAACCGGTGATCAGTTCCTTGGCGCGCAGGATGCGCTGGTGGCGAATCCACTCCTGGGGCGACACCCCGGTGGAACACTTGAAGGCGCGGGAAAAGTGACTGCGCGACAACGCGCACGCCTGGGCCAGCTCGGCGATGCTCAGGCTTTCGCCGAGGTTGGCGAGGATCAGTTGCTTGGCGATACGCTCGCGCCGGGGGCACAGGCCTCCGGTGGCGGATAGACGAGGGGCATATTGCTCGAGTCGGGCCATGACAAATATCCGCAGTCGATGGGAGCTTTCCCGTTGAATGGATGCAGTGTAGACGCCGTTCATCTTGTTGCCGGACCGCCTGGCTGACGAGTTAATCGTTGTTAATTTCGCCAGGTGCCGGCGGGGAAAAGACAGCACAGGTGTGCAATCGCGAGCGTTGCGGGCGTGCTTCCCTGACCCCCTGCAAACCGTCTGGATACCGCCATGAACCGCAACGACCTGCGCCGCGTCGACATGAACCTGCTGGTGATTTTCGAAGCCCTGATGTTCGAGAAGAACCTGACCCGGGTCGCCGAGAAACTCTTTATGGGCCAGCCGGCGGTGAGCGCGGCACTGGGCCGCCTGCGTGACTTGTTCGACGACCCGTTGCTGCTGCGCAACGGTCGCGGCATGGAACCCACGCCACGGGCGGTGGCGATACTCAAGGAACTGCAACCGGCCATGGACACCATTTCGGGCGCCGTCAGCCGTGCCAAGGATTTCGACCCCTCCACCAGCTGCGCGGTGTTTCGCATCGGCCTGTCCGACGACGCCGAGTTCGGGCTGTTTCCGCCCTTGCTCAGTCACCTGCGCGAAGCAGCACCCGGCATCATCGTGGTGGTGCGCCGGGCCAATTACCTGTTGATGTCGTCGTTGCTGGCCAGCGGTGAAATCTCGGTAGGGGTGAGCTACACCACCGAACTGCCGGCCAACGCCAAGCGCAGGAAGCTGCGCGATATTCCCTGCAAGGTGCTGCGCGGCGATGATGGCGAGGCGCCGCTGAGCCTGGACGATTACTGCGCCAGGCCCCATGCCATGGTGTCGTTCTCGGGTGATTTGAGCGGCAATATCGACCTGGACCTCGCACGCATCGGCCGTTCGCGGCGGGTGGTGCTGGCGGTGCCGCAGTTCAGCGGGCTGCGCGCATTGCTGGCCGGTTCGCAGATTATCGCGACCGTGCCCGATTACGCGGCGTGTGCATTGACCGAGGGCACCCGCCTGCGGGCCGAAGACCCGCCGTTCGCGATTGATGCGGCAGAGCTGTCGATGGTGTGGAGCGGGGTGCATGACAATGACCCGGCCGAGCGCTGGTTGCGGGGCAAGATTGCGCAACATATGGCCGCAGAGGTTTAGCGGTTCAGCCCTGGCGCCGAACGCGGTCTCACCTGGCCGGCCTCGACATACAGCAAAGTCCTAACGATGCGCACGCTTTTTCCGGCTGCCCGCCTGGGGTTGGCCCGCCTACCATGGGTCAACTTTCAAGCAGGGGCGGGTAGCGACTATGTATATCTCTCAGAGGCCACAGGTTATTCCACCGGTTACACCACAGCCGGGTCATGACGCGCCCGCTTCGGCGTCGCGGCACCCGGAGTCAATACCCGCGAGCGCTGATTCGGGCGCTGGCGTCGCGGGCTCAACCCGCTCTGTCGTCTCCACGCCGGGGGCTGTGCCGGTGACTGTCGAGACCTCAAAACTGGACAGGGTGAGCGATCCGCGTCTGGAGATTAAGAAGGAGGCCTCAGCACCCGATGGGATGTACCTCGTTTCCTACACGGTTCCCGGATCAGGCCAGGGGGTGAGCAACCTTACTTTTCCAATCAGCATTGGCGCGGGCGCGCAAAGAACCCCTAGCGAGCCTGCGGGGATCTATTACGCGATGCAGTTCGGCATTAATGACGCACAGGGTAATTCCCTCGGCGACGGGTATATCGGGCTGCAGCCAGGGGAGCACGGCAAGGCGCAGGTGCCGTTTTCCGGGTTCGGGTCGCACTTTACCGCTCCAGACGGCAGTTGCGACGCGGACGGTGGTCCGGGGGCGAGCAACAGTACAACGGTGGATTTCACGTTCGGTCATCAATACAACCTCACGGTGGAGCAAGACCCGCAGAATCCGCAGCGGTTGAGCGGGTATATCCAGGACGTCACGGACCCCGAGCATCTCGGGCCCAGGCAACACGTCAAAGACCTTTACGTCGATCGCAAGGTCAGCTTGACCACGAGCTATAGCGGGTTCGTCGAACACTACGGTAAGGAGATCGATCGCAGTTCGCAGATAGCGCCGACCGCAGGCAGCTTTTCCGCGCCTTTCACCACGGATGACCAAGGCAATATCAAGGTCGGTTCAGTCAAGAGCGAGGGATTGTATGGTCGGTTCCGCAATTCGATCACCGGCGATCTGCAAGTGACTCGAGTGAACGGCGAGGGTAAGGCGCTCAAGTTCTCCTTCCAGGGCGTCGGTTACCAAAAGCCAGGCTGAGCGTCGCGGCAAACAGCACATACATTCAATTCTCCACCGCCTTTGCCCAGCACACTCCCCCCATCGCTCAATGCACCGGGGGGAAACACCCATCATGGACCCAACACCCAACACCAGCCCCGACGAAGTCGTCACGCTGGTCGTCAAGCACCGGGTCAAGCCCGGCCGTGAAACCGAGTACGAAGCCTGGCTGCGCCGCATCGTCCGCACCGCTGGTGAACGCCCCGGCCACCTTGGGGTTGACGTCGTGCGCAGCCAGCAGAGCGGCATGGCCCTGTTTACCTGCGTACTGCGCTACCGCTCCACCGACGCCCTGGAGTTGTGGCTCGACTCCCCGCAACGCCAGGCCCTGATCGATGAAGCGGCGCCAATGCTGGCCGACGGCGACCAGACTGAAGTCGGCGCCGCCAATGAATTCTGGTTCGCCCCCCAGGCCGACGGAGCCGCCAAGCCGCCGCGCTGGAAGCAGGCGGTGGTGAGCCTGTGTGTGATCCTGCCGCAAACCCTGCTCCTGCCGTTTATCTGGGGGCCGATCCTGCGTTTGCATCCGTTTCTGTCCAACTACGTGGTCTCCACCTTCCTGGTCACCCTGACCATCGTGCTGCTGGTGGTTTACCTGCTGATGCCGGCGGCCACTCGCCTGTTCGCTCCCTGGCTTGAAGCGTCTGTAAAGGAAACCCCATGAACGCCGATCTGATTCTGTTCAATGGCCAGTTCCACACCGTGGACCGGGAAAACCCCCGCGCCAGCGCGGTCGCCATTCGTGACGGGCGCTTCGTCGCCGTGGGCACTGACGGTGAAGCCATGGCCCTGCGCGGCAGCACCACCGAGGTCATCGACCTCAAGGGCCGTACCGTGATTCCCGGCCTCAACGACTCGCACCTGCACCTGATCCGCGGCGGGCTGAACTACAACCTCGAGTTGCGTTGGGAAGGCGTGCCGTCCCTGGCCGATGCCCTGCGCATGCTCAAGGACCAGGCCGACCGCACCCCCACGCCGCAATGGGTGCGCGTGGTGGGCGGCTGGAACGAATTCCAGTTCGCCGAAAAGCGCATGCCCACCCTTGAAGAACTCAACCAGGCCGCGCCGGACACGCCGGTATTTGTGCTGCACCTGTACGACCGCGCCTTGCTCAACCGTGCGGCGTTGCGCGTGGCCGGTTACACCAAAGACACGCCGAACCCACCGGGCGGCGAGATCGTGCGTGACAGCAACGGCAACCCCACCGGCATGCTGGTGGCGCGGCCCAACGCGATGATTCTGTACTCGACCCTGGCCAAAGGCCCAAAACTGCCGTTGGAGTACCAGGTCAACTCCACCCGCCAGTTCATGCGTGAGCTCAATCGCCTGGGCCTGACCAGCGCCATCGACGCCGGCGGCGGTTTCCAGAACTATCCCGACGACTACGCGGTGATCGAGCAACTGGCCAGGGACCAGCAGTTGACGGTGCGCATCGCCTACAACCTGTTCACCCAGAAGCCCAAGGAAGAGCTCAGCGACTTCAAGCACTGGACCGGCAGCGTCACCCTGCATCAGGGCGATGACTACCTGCGCCACAACGGTGCCGGTGAGATGCTGGTGTTTTCCGCCGCCGACTTCGAAGACTTCCTCGAACCGCGTCCGGACCTGCCGCTGACCATGGAGCAGGAGCTGGAACCGGTGGTGCGCCACCTGGTGGAACAGCGCTGGCCGTTCCGCCTGCATGCTACTTACGACGAATCCATCTCGCGCATGCTCGACGTGTTCGAGAAGGTCAACCGTGACATTCCGTTCAATGGCCTGCCGTGGTTTTTCGACCACGCCGAAACCATCACGCCAAAAAACATCGAGCGCGTGCGCGCCCTCGGCGGCGGTATTGCGATCCAGGACCGCATGGCGTTCCAGGGCGAATACTTCGTTGAGCGCTACGGGGCCAAGGCCGCCGAAGCGACGCCGCCGATCAAGCGCATGCTCGCCGAAGGCGTACCGGTAGGCGCGGGCACCGATGCCACGCGGGTGTCGAGCTACAACCCGTGGACATCGCTGTACTGGATGGTCAGCGGCCGCACCGTCGGTGGCCTGGAGCTGCACGCCGAGGGCCTGCCGCGCCTCACCGCACTGGAGCTGTTTACCCACGGCAGCGCCTGGTTCTCGTCCGAGCAGGGCAAGAAGGGCCAGATCAAGGTCGGTCAACTGGCCGACGTTGCAGCGTTGTCGGCGGATTTTTTCAGCGTCGACGAAGAAGCCATCAAGTGGATCGAGTCGGTACTGACCGTGGTCGGCGGCAAGGTGGTATATGGCGCCGGCGACTTCGACGATTACGCACCGCCACGGGTTCCGGTGCTGCCGGACTGGTCGCCGGTGGTCAAGGTGCCGGGGCACTGGCGGCCGACTTCACCGCTGCAAGCTCAAGTACACCAGTGCAGCGGCCCCTGCGGCGTGCATGCCCACCGCCATGAAAAAGCCCGTTTTTCCAGCGTGCCGGTCAGCGACTTCCAGGGCTTCTGGGGCGCGTTCGGCTGCTCGTGCTTTGCCTTCTAACCAACACCAACGGAGTTAACCCATGACTTACAAGCGCTTGAACAAAGACGACGCGGTTGTCCTGCTGGTCGATCACCAGACCGGCCTGATCTCACTGGTGCAGGATTTCTCCCCCAACGAATTCAAGAACAACGTGCTGGCCCTGGCCGACGTGGCGAAGTTCTTCAACCTGCCGACCATCCTGACAACCAGCTTTGAAGCCGGCCCCAACGGCCCGCTGGTGCCGGAACTCAAGGCACTGTTCCCTGATGCGCCGTACATCGCTCGCCCTGGCCAGATCAACGCCTGGGACAACGAAGATTTCGTCAAGGCCGTCAAGGCCACCGGCCGCAAGCAGATCATCATTGCCGGTGTGGTGACCGATGTGTGCGTCGCGTTCCCGACCCTGTGCGCCCTCGATGAAGGCTTCGAGGTGTTCGTGGTTACTGACGCTTCCGGTACCTTCAACGAAACCGTGCAACAAGCAGCCTGGGCGCGTATGACCGCTGCCGGTGCGCAACTGGTGAACTGGTTCGCCGTGGCCTGCGAGCTGCAGGTTGACTGGCGCAACGACATGGAAGGCCTGGCCAACCTGCTGTCGCCGCGCATCCCCAACTACCGCAACCTGATGAACAGCTACTCGGCATTCACCGCCAAGTAACCCAGTCTCAACGTTACCGGTAATCCCTGTGGGAGGGGGCTTGCCCCCGATTGCAGTGTCTCAGTCTCAGTGTAATTGACTGAACCACCGCTATCGGGGGCAAGCCCCCTCCCACATTTGATTGTGTTTCACATTGGGTTTGTGGTGTGGTCACTGACCGGGTATAAAACAGCCCATCGTCCACCGAGAAGCGACAATGAACCCCTTCGAAGACATGCGCCTGTTCTGCCAGGTCATGGAGTCCGGCAGTTTTACTGCGGCCGCCGAGCAGTTGGGCCTGTCCAAGCAGTTCGTCAGCCGCCGCCTGATCCAGCTGGAAGACCGCCTCGGCGTGCGCCTGCTCAATCGCTCCACGCGCCGTCTGGATGTCACGCCGCTGGGGCAGAGCTACTACGAATCGGCCTTGCGCCTGCTCAGTGATGTCGAGCAAGTGGAGCAGGGTATCGCCGGCCAGAACAGTGAACCGCGCGGCACCCTTCGCCTCAGCGCGCCGCTGTCGTTTGCCATGGCGCATTTGGGGTGCCTGCTGCCGTTGTTCCTGCAGCGCTATCCGGAAGTCGCGGTGGAAGTCGACCTCAGCGACCGCCCGGTGGACCTGATCGGTGAAGGCTACGATCTGGTACTGCGCATCGGCACCCTGGAAGATTCCACCTTGATCGCCCGACGTATTGCCAGCATCCCGCGCGTCTACTGCGCCAGCCCCGACTACCTGGCCCTGCGCGGTACGCCGCACAAACCCGATGACCTCGCCGATCACGATTGCCTGCCCTACGGGCACGGTCGCCAGGTGCAATGGCGTTTCAAGGGCAAGCTGCAAGCACTGAATGTGAGCGGGCGCATGCGCGTCAATAACGGCGATTTGCTGCGCGACGCCGCGATTGCCGGACTGGGCGTGACCTACCTGCCGACCTTTATCGTTGGCGATGCGTTGAAGGACGGCCGCCTGGTCAGCGTACTGGACGCGTTCGCGCCCGAAGCCCTGACTTTGTCGGCGGTGTACCCCCAGCACCGGCAGAGTTCGCGGCCGGTGCAGGCGTTGGTCGAGTTCCTGCGCGAACGCCTGGCCGGCGGTTGCTGAGCGACTGCCCGCTGTGTTTAACGGGGCGCCCCAAGATCCGCGCACAGCGGCCTTGGAGCCGACCGATATGCTGTGTCGATCCCGGTCCAAATGTGGGAGGGGCGGTGCGACGATTCGACTTGGCCCCGATGGCGGCCTCTGAGCCGACCAGGATGCTGGATTGGACCGAGTACATATCCGTTTCTGCGGTAACGGCTGCTATGGGTTCCGCTTTTACAGCGGCTCACTTTTGAAAAGCGCAAAAGTAAGCAAAACGCTCTTGCCCCACCACTCGGCACCTCGCTCAGGCTCGGTGTGCCCGAACGCAGGCTTGAATCCGTGGGTAACCCGGCGTCCTGCCGGGTTACCCACGGATTCAAGCCTGCGTTCGGCCAGCGTGGTTTAACGGGGCGCCTAAGATCAAAAGCAGATCAAGATCAAGAGCGACTCGCTTCGCATCGTGGTTAGCGTTGGGCGCTACAAAGTTGTGTAGATACCTATGCCCCGATGGCGGTGCATCAGTCACATCATCCGTGACTGACACTTCGCTATCGGGAGCAAGCCCCCTGCGCATTGGCGCGGTTTATTCCGCCCGGTTGTGCTGGATTTGCTGCTTGGCCAACCCCACCACATTTTCCACGGTGAAGCCGAACTTTTCCTGCAACTTCGCCAGCGGTGCCGAGGCGCCAAAGCTGTTCATCACCACTTTGGCCCCGGTCTGTCCGACGTAGCGGTCCCAGCCCAGGGGGCCGGCCTGCTCGACCACCACGCGGGCCTTGACGGTCGGCGGTAAGACGCTGTCGCGGTAGGCCTGGTCCTGGTCTTCAAACAGTTCCCAGCTGGGCATCGACACCACTTGCGCGGCAATGCCTTCGCCGGTGAGTTGTTCATAGGCCGCCACCGCCAGGCTGACTTCACTGCCAGTGGCGAGCAGGATCACGTCGGGCTTGTCCGCACCCGCCAACACATAGGCGCCCTTGGCCGCGCCTGCGGCCGACGCGTAGCGGCTGCGGTCCAGGGTCGGCAGCGGCTGGCGCGACAGCACCAGGCAGCTTGGCCGATGGGTTTGCGCCAGCGCCACCTTCCACAACTCAAGGGTTTCATTCGCATCCCCCGGGCGCAGGGTCAGCAAGCCCGGGGTGGCGCGCAGCTGGGTCAGGTGTTCGATGGGTTGATGTGTCGGGCCGTCTTCGCCCACGCCGATGGAGTCGTGGGTAAACACGAACACCACCGGCAGCTCCATGATCGCCGCGAGCCGGATCGGCGGTTTCATGTAGTCGCTGAAGACCAGGAACGTCGAGGTGTACGGCCGCAGGTAGGACAGCGCCAGGCCGTTGGCAATCGCGCCCATGGCGTGCTCGCGTATGCCGAAGTGCAGGTTGCGCCCGCTGTAGTCGTCGGCACTGAAACGGCCTGCGCCGTCGAACGTGAGGTTGGTCTTGGTCGACGGCGACAGATCCGCAGAACCGCCCAGCAACCAGGGAATATTCTGCGCGAAGGCGTTCAGCACCTCGCCGCCGGATGCGCGGCTGGCGACGCCCTTGGCATCGGCCGTAAAGCTCGGCAGGTCGGCCTGCCAGTGCTCGGGCATTTCCCCGGCGCGCATGCGCTGCAGCTCATCGGCGCGTTGCGGGTCGAGGGCGGCCAAGGTCTGGTTCCACTCGGCGAACAGCGGCTCGGCACGCTCAACGAGTGCATCGCGCAACGTTGTGCGCGCTTCATCGGGCACCAGGAAGCTGGCGTCCTGAGGCCAGCCATAGGCGGCCTTGGTCAGGCGAATTTCGTCTTCGCCCAACGGCTCGCCATGGGCGGCGGCGGTGTTGTGTTTGTGCGGCGAGCCGTAGCCGATCACGCTGTCGACCACAATCAGGGTCGGTGCGCCGGTATTGGCCTTGAAGGTGTCCAGCGCCACACTCAATGCCTGCAGATCATTGGCATCGGTGACATGCACGGTGTGCCAGCCATACGCCTGGAAGCGCTTGATCACATCTTCACTGAAGGCCAGTTCGGTGTGACCCTCGATGCTGATGGTGTTGTTGTCGTAGATCCAGCACAGGTTATCGAGCTGCAAATGCCCGGCCATTGACGCCGCTTCGCTGCTGATGCCTTCCATCATGTCGCCATCACCGCACAGGGTGTAGACGTCGTAATCGAACAGCACCTGGCCGTCGCGGTTGAATCGCTTGGCCAGCCAACGCTCGGCCATGGCCATGCCCACGCTGTTGGCGCAACCCTGGCCCAGGGGGCCGGTGGTGGTTTCCACGCCGGTGGTCATGCGGTACTCGGGGTGCCCCGGGGTCTTGGAACTCATCTGGCGGAACTGCTTGATGTCGTCCAGGCTGACCGCCGGCTCGCCGGAACGCTTGCCGTGGGCATCGATCTCCACCACGCCGGCCAGGTGCAGCAGCGAATACAGCAGCATCGACGCATGCCCCACCGACAACACAAAGCGGTCACGGTTGGGCCAGTCGGGATGCTCCGGGTGATAGCGCAGGAAACGACTCCACAGCGTATAACCCACTGGGGCCAGGCCCATCGGCGTACCGGGGTGGCCCGAGTTGGCCTTCTGCACGGCATCCATGGCCAGGGTGCGGATAGTGTTGATGCATTGCGTGTCGGCGGCGGTTGCGGTGTGATTCATGAAACCGGTCTCCCTCGAGTGGCGATCTACAGTGGAGGGCAGGGCAGGCCAAAAGGTTTGATCCCATCGCCAGGGTTGCGACGAACGGGGCTGTATCGACTGCAAACATGACAACACCCCGGTCAATGGGCTAGCTTCAAGGGGTAGGCCATTGATCAACTTGTGGAGGTAAGTCATGCCAGTGAAACACGACCTGTATCAGGACTTGGGGTTGAGCAAGGAAGTTGTCCACGAGCGCAGGGCGGGGGACAAACGGCTGGACTCGCTGCTTACGCAATACGACGCTGCCGACGGGGAGGTGCTGAAGGCTGAATCGGCAAGCGCCAGTGATGAGGACGTGGAGAAGTTGAAGAAGAAACGGTTGCTGATCAAAGACGAAATTGTCGCGAAGTTGGGTTAAGCAAAAATCGCTGCCGGTGGACGCTCTGGTTATATCTGCAGCGTTTTATACCGGCAGCTTTTTTATACCAGCAGTGCTCTCACACACGCCTCCACGGAACGCTGCTGCGTTTCGTCATATAACTGCAACTCGTCAATCGTGCTGCGGCCCAGCGCCTTTTCGAACTCGGCTTTGTTTGAATGGGCCGCGTAGTGGCTCTGCGCGGCATCGCCCAGGTTCGACTGGAAGATCCCCGCTGCGCTCACCGGCAGGAAGTCCTCGTACACCAGCGGTTCCACCTCCACGTGCCCTGCGCTGAGCAAGGCCTGCAGCGTGCGCGGTGGGTCGGGCTGGCCGCGGGCTGCGAGGCCTTTTTCGCTGGGGAAATAGCGAAAGTAGGCCAGGCCTAGTTCGCGCATCTGCGTGTGGTTGTCCGGGAATGCCTGGAAGTGTTGCTCCAGCAATTGCTCGTAGCGCGCCGCATTGGCCTCGTTGGGTGCCGCGCCGAGTTCATCGCGGGCGGTATTCAGCAGCTGGTCGTACAGGGCGCGGCCCTTGGGCGTGAGCGCGACGCCGCGTTGTTCGATTTCACCGAAGCGCGCGCTGTGGCTGCCCTGGGCATCGGTAAAGGCAATGGGTTCATCGAGGGCCTTGAAGCTGGTCTGGCGCAGCAGGATCGGGCAATGGCGTCGCGGTGGGCCTTCGATCACGGCTTTGGGGGTGATGCCGTGGGCGGGCATGGCGGCCTGTACCTGATCGATGTCCAGGGTGCGCGGGGTGAGGTGGTTGATGTGCGGGCCCTTGAAGGCCACCACGTCGGCGATCAGGCGATGCTGGTCGCTGAGTTGCCGATACTGTTCGGCCGTGACGGTGGCGCTGTGGTGCCAGCGAAAGGTCTCCAGCGCCTGGCGAATAAAGGCCTCGGCATCCTCGGCATCGAGGCCGCCGTCGGTTTCGGCCTGCTCGATCAACGCCAGGGCGCCTGGGGTGAAGATCGAACGCTTGGCCAGGGCGGTTTCGGCGAAGCTGCGCAGCGCGGGGTTTTCGATCAGCTCCAGGCGCAGCAGCGAGGTGAACACGCGGAACGGGCTGGCTTGCAGTGACTGCTCATGCACGGCGCGAAAGGCGGTGGAATGCACCGGCACGCCCGCCGGTGTCAGGTCGTAGTAGCCCACCGGTTGCATGCCCATCACGGCAAACAGGCGGCTGATGGTCGCCAGTTCGGCGGCGGTGCCCAGGCGGATCGCACCGTGGCGTTCCATGCCCAGGCGCTGGATTTCGCCGGTACGGTGCAGGTGCTCGGCCAGGCCCCGGTCGCTTTCCAGCACGTGGGTATTGGTCTGCGCCACCAGCTCCAGCAGCGCGCCGTACAACGGAACTTCATCCCGGTACATGTCGGACATCGCCTTGGAAAAGCCCTTGCGGATCTCGTCGGGGCTGACATGTGCAGTGGCGTGCATAGAAAAATTCCTGATGGCTGGGATGACAAAAGTGGCCTTGTCCCGATTTTGTTGAGCGCCACGCCGGCTTGCAAACGAAGAATCCTCTGGACTTCATTCTGCAAATGAATGAGATGAGATGAACATGACCACAATCGGGCAAACACACCGGCACCGCCGACCAGGCCCGCCTGAGTCTTCATGTGCATCCGGGCGTCATTGGGTTCTACACTGCTGCTCATCCGGCAGGCGATGGAGCACTCAATGACGGCCACACCCACACACCCGATACTCGACACCCTCGAAGGCCGGCGGCTGGCAACAGAGGATGCCGAACGCTGGCGCGAGTGGGGGCCTTACTTGAGTGAACGCCAATGGGGCACGGTGCGCGAGGACTACAGCGCCGACGGCGACGCCTGGGCCTACTTCCCCCACGAACACGCCCGCAGCCGCGCCTACCGTTGGGGCGAGGACGGCCTGGCCGGTTTCAGCGACAAGGCGCAACGCTGGTGCCTGGGTTTGGCGCTGTGGAACGAGCGTGACAGCATCCTCAAGGAGCGCCTGTTCGGCCTCGACAACGCCGAGGGCAACCACGGCGAAGACGTCAAGGAGCTGTACTTTTTTGTCGACGGCGTGCCCAGCCATGCCTATATGCGCATGCTCTACAAATATCCCCATGCGGCGTTTCCCTACACCGACCTGATCGCCGAAAATGCCCGCCGTGGGCTTGAGGATGCCGAGTACGAAGTGCTCGACACCGGCGTATTCGAAGACAACCGCTACTGTGATGTAACGGTCGAATACGCCAAGCATCAGCCTGACGATATTTTCATGCGCGTCACCGTGCACAACCGCGCGGACCAGCCGACGCGTGTGCAGGTGTTGCCCCAACTGTGGGCGCGCAATGACTGGAGCTGGACCTTTGACGCGCCCAAGCCGCAGTTGCGCCTGGACGGTGAGCGGGTGCTGGCCCGGCATCATGAGCTGACTGACCGTCACCTCAGCGCCTGTGGCCAGGACGGGCTGGAGTGGCTGTTCTGCGAAAACGAAAGCAACCTCCCCAAGCTCGATGGGCAACCGGCGCCGGGGCCGTTCAAGGATGGCATCAACGACTATGTGGTGGGCGGCGCAGACTCGGCGATTCGCCGCGACACGGGCACCAAGGTCGCCGCGCGTTTCAGCCTCGAACTGGCGGGCCAGGAGAGCAAAACCCTGTACCTGCGGTTTGCGCCGGTGGACGCGCCCGAGGTCAATGCACGCAAGCTGTTCGAGCTGCGCCGCCAAGAGGCGGACGACTTCTACGCCGCCTTGCAGCAAGGTATTGCCGACGCTGACGCGCGCAATGTGCAGCGCCAGGCCCTGGCCGGGTTGCTGTGGTCCAAGCAGCTCTACTACTTTGATGTAAACCAGTGGCTCGACGGCGACCCGGCCCAACCCGCGCCGCCGCCCGAGCGCCTGCATATCCGCAATACCCATTGGCGGCACTTGTCCAATTTCGACATTTTGTCCATGCCCGACACCTGGGAATACCCGTGGTACGCGTCCTGGGACCAGGGCTTCCAGGCCGTGGCAATGGCGCTGATTGATCCGGGGTATGCCAAGCAACAGTTATTGTTGCTGGTTAAAGATCGCTTTATGCACCCCAATGGCCAGCTGCCGGCGTATGAATGGCGTTTCGACGACGCCAACCCGCCGGTACACGCCTGGGCCAGTTGGCGCGTGTATCAGCAGGACAAGGCGCTGACCGGCGTGGGCGACATGGACTTTCTCGAGCGGATTTTCCACAAGCTGCTGCTGAATTTTTCCTGGTGGGTCAACCGCAAGGACGCCGAGGGCCGCAACCTGTTCCAGGGCGGCTTCCTGGGCCTGGACAACATCGCCTTGTTCGACCGCTCGGCCACCTTGCCGCCCGGCTACCAGCTGGATCAGGCCGACGGCACCGCGTGGGTCGCGGCGTATGCCCTGGACCTGATGCGCATTGGCCTGGAACTGGCCAAGCGCAATGGGGTGTACGTGGATATCGCGGTGAAGTTCTTTGAGCACTTCCTGTACATCGCCGGCGCGATCAACCGCGTGGACGACAGCGCCGAAGGCTTGTGGGATGAGCAGGACCAGTTCTTCTACGATGTGCTGCACCGCCCGGACGGCCAGAACGAGCCGGTGCGGCTGCGCTCCATCGTCGGCCTGATGCCATTGTTTGCCGTGTTGGTGCTGGAGCAGCGCGAGCACGAAGGGCTGCAAGGCCTGCGTGAGCGACTGCTGGGTTTTATGAAACACCGGCCGGACCTGGCCAAGCTGGTGTCGCGCTGGAACGAACCGGGGCAGGGCAACCGCCTGTTGCTCGCCTTGCTGCGTGGCGAGCGCACCAAGGACCTGCTGCGGCGCATGCTCGATGACCATGAGTTTCTGTCGACGTTTGGCGTGCGCTCGTTATCCAAGGCCTTTGCCGAACAGCCGCTGGCGCTGAAGATGAACGGCGACACCCTGTGTGCGCGCTACCAGCCCGGCGAGTCCGACTCACGCTTGTACGGCGGCAACTCCAATTGGCGCGGGCCGTTGTGGATGCCGGTGAACTACATGCTGATCGAATCGCTGCGCGAGTTTCACCGCTACTATGCGGATAATTTCTCGGTGGAGTACCCCACGGGCAGCGGTTATCTGGCGTCCCTTGAAGAAGTGGCAAACAGCCTCAGCCAGCGCCTCACGCGCTTGTTTCTACGCGATGAAAATGGCCAGCGCCCTTCGATGGCGGGGTATGCGCAATTGGAAGCGGACCCGGCCAGTCGCGATCTGGTGTTGTTCCATGAGTATTTCCACGGCGAAACCGGGCGTGGCCTGGGGGCGTCGCATCAGACGGGGTGGAGTGCGTTGGTGGCGTTGTTGCTCAATGTTCCGCTCAAGGCATGAATCAGGTAGATTTGCCCACCCCCCCAACCTTACATGGATGTAGATCATGCTTAAGTGCGTCACCCTTTCAAGTCCGGCCAGCCGCTTGGGCATCTTGCTGGGCGCCGGTGTATTGGTCTCCTGCCTGTCTGTCGGCAGCGCCAGTGCGGCCTCGATGAGGGCAGCGTGTCTGCGCTGTCAGGATTCAGAAAGCGTCGATGCCTCCAAATGGGTCAAAAACGGTACGTACCGTCTCGAGTCAGTGACACTGTCGCTGGACGACGAAGTACGGGGAGCGGACCCTGATTCGGTGCGCAAGATGACCCGGCTCAAACCTGTGGCCATAAGCGCCGATGCCAATGACGCCCTGGTTGAAGAAGCCATTCGTGCGATGGACATCGTGGGTGAGGACGGGGATGTCGCTGTACTGGAGGCGCAGTGGCCCAACCTGGCCCGTCGTGCGCGTTATGCCTACAGTATTTTCATCACTGAAGATCAGCTGGTGGATTTCTATAATGTGTATGTGCGCGTTGGGCGCAACAAGTATGTGCTGGTGATCGGCCGGGATGTGGAGTCCGGGGAGTTCCAATTGAAGCCGGGGGAGGGGCGCCTCATCAACCGGTACGGTACCGAGGGCAAGCCACGGGATCTGGAACAGTTCAAGAAGGTCGACGCCGCCGCAGGTGGCTGACAGCCGGGCCTGTGCGTTTAAATGAAAAAATTCCGCCTTCAGCGTAATGCCGTTCAGTCAAGCGTCTATCGCCCCCTGTAGGAGCGAGCTTGCTCGCGAAAAACGTCAACGATAACGCGTGTTTCCTGATTGAACGCGGCGTCTGTGGTTTTTCGCGAGCAAGAGCTAGGCGCCCCCCTCGTTCCTACAAAAAGCCTTAACTGAACGACATTACGCCGGAAGGCGGGATTTTCTTGAGCGCGGCGTTATCAGGCCGGGAACAACTCGCTCAGTTTCATCGCCAGCATCATGTCGCCTTCGGTGCGCAGTTTGCCGCCCATGAAGGCCTGCATGCCGTCGGTGGAACCGTCGACGATGCCTTCCAGGGTTTCGCTGTCCATGACCAGGGTCACTTGGGCGTCCGGGTTTTCGCCTTCCTGCAGTTCGCAGGTCTTGTCCTTGACCACCAGCGAGAAATTCTTGGTGTCGTCGATACGGAAACCGAATACCAGGTCCAGGCCTTCGGCAGCGCTTGGGTTGAATTTGGCTTTCATTGCTTCTACAGCTTTGGCTACGTCAGTCATGGTTTCGATCCTTTAGGGTGGAGTCCAGTGACCTTGGGGTCACGGTTGGCCGCAGTTCATCGGAAAGTGATGAGCTGCGGCGCCTTCAACAGCTGCAAGTGGGCATGGCTGTTGAAGGAAGCCAGTACCACCTCGCGACCACGGAATTTCAGCTGGTTGAGCGAGGTGTTAACAATTTGCCAGTTCAGTTCGAACGCCTGGGCGACCGGCATTCGGGTAATCAGGTGGAGCAGGGCGGTGATGGTGCCGCCGGAGGTGAACACGGCGATTTTGTCGCTGTTGTCGGCCGCTTCCAGAATGCGTTGCAGGCCACCCTGCACACGCTCCACGAAACCCAGCCAGCTTTCCAGCCCCGGTGGATCGTAGGTGCCGGCCAGCCAGCGCTCGATGATCAGGGCGAAGATGCGCTGGAATTCGCTGCGGTTCTGCGCGCCATTGCGCAGGATGTGCACGGCGTCGGGTTCCGCGCCAAGCAGGTCGGGGAGCAGGCCGCGAATGATCGCCTCGCCGTCGAACTCGTTGAACGCGCTGTCGATTTCCAGGGGCGGAACCGGCAGGCCGAGGGCGCGGTATTGATCGAACGTGGCGGTGGCGGTGTGCTGCTGGCGGCGCAGGTCGCCCGACAGGCAGCGATCGAACGTCAGCCCCAGCTCTGCCAGGTGGCGACCGAGTACCTGGGCCTGTTCCACGCCGACGGGCGACAGGACGTCATAGTCGTCTGCACCGAAGGAGGCCTGGCCATGTCGAATCAGATAGATGCTGCCCACGTCCGTTTTCCCGGTACGTTGAAAGTCTGGCGAGGTTATGAGGATGCCCGCGAGCTGTCAATGAAAAAACATACGCTTGTTTTAAAAGTCCGTTAGAGGTGCGCTGCTGGCGGTCTGGGCACTGGTCCGCAGGCATTGGCGCCGGTATGCTGGGCCATCCGCGCCTGGCGCAGTGCATTCTTAAGGAGACATATGGATTTTTTGGCCGAATACGCGAGCTTTCTGGCGAAGACCGTCACCCTGGTGGTCGCTATTCTGGTGGTGTTGATCAGCTTCGCGGCCCTGCGCAGCAAAGGGCGTCGTAAAGCCGCCGGCCAATTGCAGGTCAGCAAGCTGAACGATTTCTACAAGGGCCTGCGCGAGCGCCTCGAATCGTCGTTGCTCGACAAGGACCAGCTCAAGGCTCTGCGCAAATCCGAAAGCAAAGCCGAGAAAAAGCAGGGCAAGAACAAGCCTGAGGCCAAGCCGCGGGTGTTCGTGCTGGATTTCGACGGTGACATCAAGGCCTCGGCCACTGAAAGCCTGCGCCATGAAATCACCGCATTGCTGAGCCTGGCCACGCCAAAAGACGAAGTGGTGCTGCGCCTGGAAAGCGGCGGCGGCATGGTGCACAGCTACGGCCTGGCGTCGTCGCAACTGGCGCGTATCCGCCAGGCGGGCGTGCCGTTGACCGTGTGCATCGACAAGGTCGCGGCCAGCGGCGGCTACATGATGGCGTGCATCGGCGAGAAGATCATCAGCGCACCCTTTGCCATCCTCGGCTCCATCGGCGTGGTGGCGCAGTTGCCCAACGTCAACCGCCTGCTGAAAAAGCACGACATCGACTTTGAAGTGCTGACCGCCGGCGAATACAAACGCACCCTGACGGTGTTTGGCGAAAACACCGAGAAGGGCCGCGAAAAGTTCCAGGAAGACCTGGACATCACCCATCAGTTGTTCAAGAACTTTGTGTCGCGCTATCGCCCGCAGCTGGCCATCGATGACGTCGCGACCGGAGAAGTGTGGCTGGGTGTTGCAGCGCTCGATAAACAACTGGTCGACGAACTGCAAACCAGCGACGAATACCTGGCGACCAAGGCCAAGACGGCCGAGGTGTTCCACCTGCACTATGCCGAGCGTAAAAGCCTGCAGGAGCGTGTAGGGCTGGCGGCCAGTGGTTCGGTGGATCGGGTGTTGCTGACCTGGTGGAGCCGGCTGACCCAGCAGCGGTTCTGGTAAAGGCTGCTCCATGGGGGCGGGCCTTCAGTCCGCTTGTATGCGTGCGCCACCGGAACCGGTGGCCGCTGTGAGTACCGACGTTCGAATGATGGCTGGAATACCTACCAGGCTTCCTTAAGGTGCTGACGTGAAGCGTGATACCCGTCTTGTGATGCTTTTGCTGTTGGTCATCGGCTGTTCCCTGACTTCGTTGACGATCTGGAAAGTCCTGTCTTCCCGTGAGCGGGCGCTGGCGGAAGTGGACGTGCATGGCTTGAACCTGACCCAGGCGCTCAACACCTACACCGAAGGCATCGTGCGGCAAAGCGCGCTGTTGTTGCTGGGGCTGGTCGAGCGCCTGGAAACCGAAGGCAGTGGCCCGGCGCAGATCGAGCGCATCAACGCGTTGATCCGTCGACAACAGCCGCTGATGCCGCAACTGAGCGGCATCACCATCTACGACCAGCAGGGCGGTTGGCTGATGTCCTCCAATCGCTTGATTGCGGCGGGTGCCAACAGCGGCACGCGTGCCTATTTCATCCATCATCGCGAAGACCCGAGCCGGGAGCCGTTCATCGGCCCGCCGATTCAGAGCCATACCAACCGAGAGTGGGTAGTGACCATCAGCCGCCGCTTCGATGACGCGGCCGGCCACTTCGCCGGGGTGGTCGCCGTGACCCTGGGGGTGGAAAACTTTCTGCGGGTATTCGGCAAACTCGACATCGGCCAGGAAGGCGCCATCGGTTTGTCTTATACCGACGGCACCCTGCTGGTGCGCTACCCCTTCCGCGAGCAGGACATGGGCCGCAACTTTTCCAAGTCGCCCATCTATTCCCAGTATCTGATCGACCGCTCCGTCGGCACCGCGTCGTACACCTCCAGCCTGGATGGCGTAGAGCGCCTCTATGCCTTCCGCAAAAGCGAAAGCCTGCCATTGATTACCACTGTTGCCCTGGGCAAGCATGAGTCGCTGGCGGCCTGGCGTATCGAAGCTGCGTTGTCGGCGGTGGTGGTGGCGGGGCTGCTTGGGCTGACGGGTTTGATCGGCTGGTTCCTGATCCTCGATATCCGCCGGCGAACCCAGGTGGAAGAGGCGCTGCGTATCGCCCAGCAACAGTTGCTCGAGTCCAACCGGCAGCTTGAATTACTGGCGATGAAGGACGCGCTGACCGGCCTGGCCAACCGTCGCTGCTTCGATGAGACCCTGGCCTTGGAAGCGCGTCGGGCGCAACGCGACGGCACGACATTGGCCTTGCTGATGATCGATATCGACTATTTCAAGCGCTACAACGATGCCCTCGGTCACGTCGCCGGCGATGCCTGCCTGCAGCGGGTCAGCGCCTTGTTGGAGACCTGCGTGCGGCGCCCCTCGGATCTGGTGGCGCGTTACGGCGGAGAGGAATTAGCCATCATCATGCCCGCGACCGACAGCGATGGCGCGGTGGTGGTGGCGCAACAGATCATTGATCGGCTGCAGCGGGAAAACATCGAGCACCCGGGCAGCCCGTTGGGGCGCGTGAGCGTGAGTGTCGGCGTGGCGGCGGCATCAGGTACGGAACTGGAGCCTGTGCTCGGCTTCATCGAGGCCGCCGACAAGGCGCTTTATGGCGCGAAGTCGGCGGGGCGCAACGGGTTTGCGCTGAGTTGAGCACGCCAAGGGCTGAAAAAGCCAACGCAACGGTCATCTGATTTTCCTGAAATTGCTCTGAACTATCGTGCTCGGATAGCCCTCGCAACACTATCCATACACAGGAGGGAATCCGATGACCCACTACCCAACACCACCCTTCAAGCCACAGCAGCAGCCCGTTCCCGGCGACCAGCGCAAGATGGAGCCAATGCCTGATTGCGGTGAGCAAAGCTACAAAGGCTCGGGCCGCATGGCCAACAAGATTGCCCTGGTCACCGGCGCCGACAGCGGTATCGGGCGTGCAGTGGCCATTGCCTTTGCCCGCGAAGGTGCCGACGTTGCGGTGTCGTATCTGGATGAACACGAGGATGCGAAAGAGACCGCGCGCTGGGTCGAAGCGGCGGGGCGCCAGTGCCTGTTGTTGCCCGGCGACCTGGGCGAGGCCGCGCAGTGCAGCGCCATCGTCAATGACACGGTCAAGCAGTTCGGGCGTATCGACGTGCTGGTCAACAACGCCGCGTTCCAGATGACTTACCAATCGCTGGAAGACATCCCCGACGAAGACTGGGTAAAAACCTTCAACATCAACATCACCGCGATGTTCCGGATCTGCAAGGCAGCGCTGCCGCACATGGCCAAGGGCAGTTCGATCATCAACACCACCTCGGTCAATTCCGACATGCCCAATCCGTCACTGCTGCCTTATGCGGCGACCAAGGGCGCGATCGCCAACTTCACCGCAGGCCTGGCGCAGATGTTGGGCGAGCGCGGCATTCGCGTGAACAGCGTGGCGCCGGGGCCGATCTGGACGCCGTTAATCGTGTCCACGATGACCGACGACATGGTGAAGGAGTTTGGCAGCAACACGCCGCTGGGTCGGCCTGGCCAACCGGTGGAGGTTGCACCGATCTATGTGCTGCTGGCGTCCGATGAGGGCAGTTATATCTCTGGCGAGCGCTACGGCGTGACCGGGGGCAAGCCGATTCTCTAAGGAAGTTGGAAACAGAGCAGGCCTCAATGTGGGAGGGGGCTTGCTCCCGATAGCGGTATATCAGTCAAATTTTTATAACTGACAGATCGCCATCGGGGGCAAGCCCCCTCCCACAGTGGATATTCGGTGCTTTCGGATTATTGGTTTACTTCATCTTCGTGCGGTGAATGCGCGAATCAGGCGGGGGCTGCTGACGATGCCGAGCACTTCGCAAGTCTAAAATGTGCGAGGGGGCTTGCCCCCGATGGCTGTGTATCAGTCAAGTTTTTATAACTGACAGACCGCCATCGGGGGCAAGCCCCCTCCCACAGTGGATATTCAGTGCTTTCGGATTATTGGTTTACTTCATCTTCGTGCGGTGAATGCGCGAATCAGGCGGGGGCTGCTGACGATGCCAAGCACTGTGCAAGTCTAAAATGTGGGAGGGGGCTTGCCCCCGATAGCGGTGTATCAGCCAAATTCTTATAACTGACAGATCGCCATCGGGGGCAAGCCCCCTCCCACAGTGGATATTCGGTGCTTTCGGATTGTTGGTTTACTTCATCTTAGTGCGGTGAATACGCGACTCAGGCGGGGCTGCTGACGATGCCGAGCACTGCGCAAATCCAAAATGTGGGAGGGGGCTTGCCCCCGATAGCGGTGTATCAGTCAAATTTTTATAACTCACAGATCGCCATTGAGGGCAAGCCCCCTCCCACAGTGGATATTCAGTGCTTTCGGGCTTTTGGTTTACTTCTTCCTTGTGCGGTGAATGCGCATCCACTCTCGATAAGCCGCCGTACGCTGCGCGTCCGCACACTTCTTGGCTTCGGTGAAACGCGCCCAGATGGCCGCATCGCCGCTATAGGATTCGATGATTTTGTACGCCAGGGCCTCCAGTCGATCCGCTTCGAAAAACATCTGACTGTTGTGCGCCACCTCGGCGTTGACTGTCTGCCGCGTTGTAACGTCCTGCACCTGACCGTTCATTGTGTAACGCCCTCCGCCCACTGGATAGCTGCCGCACCGCACCAGCGCACGTCCGTAATGCCGTATTTTTCCGCCATCGGCTTGGAGACGCGCTTGAGATTGTTTTGCCCGAACCTGGGGATGACCGCCACGCCGGCATCGCAACTGGCCCAGTGCCATGCTTCAGCGTTATTCATACGCGCCGCGCGCACGATAAACGATCTGGGCTCGCCGTGAAGCTGATAATTGATGGTGAATAACTCGTTGTTTTTCATGAGGTCTCCCTATGCTCACGAACTACAGATATTTGGCGTCAAGAATAATTCAAAGAAGTTGTCAGACAAGGCGATGACCTGCGCTCGGTCTCAGTCGTCCACCGTGTAGGTGACCCAGCCTGGCCCGTCGGCCGGGCGTTGTAATTCTACGATTACGCCGCTGACAGATGTGCCGTCGGGCAGATTGACCGTGACGAAGTTCGGATGCCCGGGCCATTGCAGCGGGCTGGAAAAATCCACACGGACAATGGTCGGCTTGCCGCTGCAGGTCATTTTTATATCGACGTTCTCATTCAGCAGTTCATCATCTCCGGTGCCCAGGTGGCGCGAAGCAGTAATGACGCTGGCGGTGCCTTGATGGTCATAAGACATGGATGGACTCCTTGTGCGAAGGGCAACGAACGCGCCCCGATTCTTGTGAGGCAAGCGCCGGTAAATGATCGTTCAATCCAAATGACCGGCTGCTGCCGTCAGTGCTGGTGGGGAGCCTGGGTGGGGTCGACGATCTGGATGATGTTGCCCTCACGCCAGGCGTCCGCACCGGGCGCGATGGGCGGAGCTACGATGTCGGCGCGATCGGTCTTTTTGCGGGCACTGTCGACCCCCAGCCGTTGATCCCGCTCGGCGACCATCTTCGCGTCGGCCTGGCCGTCTGCGGTGAACCCCATCATCAGTTGCGGAACACCCAACGGCAGGCGCTTGTGCAGGTCGGTATGCCAGGTGTGCCAGGTCTTGCCGTAGGTGTGCACGAGTTTTTCCATCAATGCGTGTTCGGCCACCTGCGGAATCCCCGGGGCAACCAGTTGGCCGGATTTCACCTCGTGCACATGGCTGTGCCACAGCGCCTTTTCCGCCGCAGGCAGCGTGCTGAACAATTGCTCGCTGATGATGTACTCCACGCCCATCAACTTGGCATCCTTGCGGTTGCCGTCGTAAATCACGCACTGGATCACCTCCTCGTTGAGGATGGCGCAATAGTGATGGGCTTCCATCTGCACGTCGGGATGGCCGTTGTAGAAGTGGAAGCCATCCAGGTAGGCATTCAGCGCGTCGATGGGTGGGCGCGATTGCAACAGCGCGGCGCCGGCGTCGAGGCTGCGCGTGGTGGGTGACTTGGCTTCGCCGGGCGCGACGACATTCGAGGCCGAATCATTGCCGGCGCAGGCAGTCAGCGCGGCAATCGAGATCGCCAGGCACAGTGAATCCCGGTGGGTAATGGTCATTGGGCAGTCCCTCCATGGGTGCTGGTAGAGCACATCTAGAAAGCCTGCCGAGGTGGGTGTTCAACCGGATTGATGCGCCTGCGCGCATTGGCTGAGGCGTGGGTCAGTGATCGGTTGCCCCCGGCCGTTGCGGCTGACGTTCAACAGCCAGCACCAGTTCATCTGCACCGGATGCCTGGGCTTCCAGAAGGACGCCATGGTAGATGCGGCCTTCTGCCTTGATCGTAAGCGTATGGGCCTTCGCCAACGTTTCCGGCCAGGGCGACAGGATACGCAACGTTACGCACTCGCCGTGCTGCGTAATCCGGGCCTGGCACTCACAGGAAAGCGGGTTTGCACCGAACAGCGTGTCTTGGAGGTAATCGATCGTGCAGTGTTGCGCTGGTGTGGCAGGGGTATCCGGCATGGGAAGCCTCGCTCTGTTGGTGTCGCTGCATTCAGCCCACGGATGAGAGACGGGATGTTTTTCGGGACACCACCAGCAGGCCGTAGCGGATCAAGATTAGCGCGAATATTCTCTGCGTAAATGCTGGCAGGTCAACAGCAAACCACTCGTCGTCTCGCCGCCTCTGGGCGGAACGTTTGCCTCCCGGTACTGGCCACATGCACCAAGGGTTGGCGATATTTCCTTCACTCATCAGGTGATTTCATGAAAAATTTTTATATGGGCTTGAGCCTTTGCAGCGTGTTCCTGCTGCACGGCTGTTTCGACAATTCCGATAACACCACCAAGGACAACAGCAGCGGCAGCAAATCGTCGGTGCAGATGCAGGAAGGCAAGGCCGACGAGAGCAAGTAAGTGCCTGGAGCAAAATGTGGGAGGGGGCTTGCCCCCGATGGCGGGGTGTCAGTCAATGAAGAGGTGACTGACCCACCGCTATCGGGGCAAGCCCCCTCCCACATTGGATCGCTGTGTATCAACGCATGTGCAAGATGATCGGGCTGCTGCTCGCCGGGTCGGTATTCCCGCGCAACTTGCCGACCGCCTGCGCGTCGACCGCGCTGCCGTGGTTGCCCCAGGTGCTGCGTACGTAAGTCAGCACCTGAGCAATCTCCTGGTCGGACAACTGCTCGCGGAACGCCGGCATGCGGTAGGCGTCCGGCAGCCCGGCGGCCACCACCCGTTGTGAGCCGTTGAGGGTGATGTTGATCGCCGAGGCGCTTTCCCTGGCCAACGCCGAAGTGGCGCCGGCCAGCGGCGGCATCCACTCCGGCTGGCCCTTGCCGTCCAGGCCATGGCAGGAGGCGCAGCGGGTCGCGTAGGTGTGGGCGCCGGGAATGTCCTGGCGCGTATCGGCCGCCTGATACTGCCAGGGCGTGCCGTCACGCTGAGGGTCGCCGGGCAGGGACTTGAGGTAGCGGGCGATGGCGGCCAGGTCGTCATCGGCCATGAACTGCGTGGAGTTGTTGAACGCTTCGGTCATCGAACCGTAGACCACCGCATGCTGGTTGCGCCCGGTCTTGAGGAACTGCACGATCTGCGCCTCGCTCCAGCGGCCCAATCCGGTGTTGGGGTCCTGGCGCAGGCTGGGCGCGTACCAGCCGTCGAGCAGGGCGCCTGCGAGGAAGGGCGCGCCGGATTGGTCCAGGGCCTTCTCGTTGAACGCCAGGCCGCGCGGCGTGTGGCAACTGCCGCAGTGGCCGGGGCCCTGGACGATATACGCGCCACGGTTCCACAGCGCGTCCTGGCCGGGGTTGGCCGCGTAGGGCGCTGTGGGGGCAAAGACGCCATTCCACAGGGCGATGGGCCAGCGCATGTTCAGCGGCCAGGGAATATCACTGGGGATATTCGCCTGGTTGGCCGGTTGCACGCCTTTCATGAAGAACGCATACAGCGCTTTCACGTCGTCGTCGCTGAGCTTTACGTAGGACGGGTAGGGCATGGCCGGGTACAGGCGGCGCCCGCCCGGTGCCACGCCGTGGCGCACGGCACGGTCGAAGTCGGCGAGGCTGTAGCGGCCGATGCCATGGTCGCGGTCGGGGGTGATGTTGGTGGCATGGATGGCCCCCAGCGGCGTGGCCATCTCCAGGCCACCGGCAAACGGCGCTTTGCCCGCCAGGCTGTGGCAGGCCACGCAGTCGCTCACACGGGCGACATACTCGCCGCGACTGACCAGTGCCGGGTCCAGGCCGGTGGCGTGTTCCTGTTCGAACGGCGAGGCGGGCTCGCGGGTGACGTACCAGGCCAGCAGGCCTGCGACGATCAGGCAGGGCAGCGCCAGCCAGCCTGCGGTTCTTGCGAATCGGCGGTTGTTCATGGGCGTTCCCTGTGGGTTAACTGAAGGTGTAGCGGCTCAACGGCAAGCTGCGGATGCGCTGGCCGGTCAACCGGGCTACCGCATTGGCGACCGCCGGTGCCACGGCCGGTAACGGCGGTTCGCCGATGCCCCCCATCTTTTCGCCGCTCTCGACGATCTTCACGTGCACCCGCGCCATCCGCGACGGCGGCAGGATCGGATAAAGGTCGTAGTTGCGCGCCCGTGGCATGCCGTCCACGTACACCGCTTCCTCCAGCAAGGTTTGCGACAGGCCCAGGGCCACGGCGCCGTTGACCTGGGCTTCAATGATCGCCGGGTTGACGATGCTGCCGGGGTCGATGGCCTGCCAGATGTCATGCACCTTGACCTGGCCGTGCTCGATCGACACCTCGGCGACCACCGCCGCGTGGGAGCCAAAGGGCGAGGCCATCGCCACGCCACGGGCACGGCGGCTGCCGTCCTCGGCAGTGAACGGCCCGCGCTTCCAGCCGCCGGACAATTGGCCCACCGCTTGCAGCAGCGTGGTCAGCCGCGCGTTGTCGCGCAGCAGGTGCAGGCGCAGTTCGTACGGGTCATGGCCGCCTTTGTCCGCCAGTTCATCAAGGAACGCTTCGTAGAAGAAGTCGTTCAACGAATTGCCTACCGAACGCCAGTAGCCGAGCATGGCCGGGCCTTTGACGTAGATCTGCGCGATGCGCGTGTTGGGAATCGCATAGCTCTTGCCCGACAGGCCTTCGAGGGCCGTGGGGTCGAGCTTGTCGCCCTGTTTGCCGGCAATCGCTTCGGTGGGGCCTTCGGTGGCGCTGACCGCTTCGATGGCCAGCGGCAGGCCCTGGTCATCCAGCGCGGCACGGAACTTGACCACCGCGACCGGGCGCAGCACATCGCGCAAGAATTCTTCCTCACGGCTCCAGATCAGCTTGATCGGACGACCGACGGCCTTGGTCAGTGCGATGGCCTGCGGATACGGGTTGGCCGACTCATACAGGAAGTGCCGACCGAAAAACCCGCCCAGCAACGGAGAGTGCAGGGTGATTTGTTCAATGACCAGGCCGGTGCGCTTGGCGATGTCGGCGCGGAACATATCCGGCGCCTGGTTCGGCAGCCACACCTCCAGCGTGCCGTCGGGGTTGCAGCGCGCCAGCGCCGAGGGCGGCTCCAGCTGGGCGTGGTTGAGGTATTGATTGTGATAGGTGGCATCGACGCGGGTCTTGGCGCTGGCCAGCGTGGCGGCTACGTCCCCCGTGTTTTCTTCGTCACGGGCCGGGCCTTCTTGAGTGGCGAGAAAGTCACGGTACGTGTCGCTGGAAAAGTCCGCCGGCATTGCGCGCACGCTGGAGTCGGCGGCGGCGTCGCGCCAGTCCACCTGGATCGCTTCAACGGCGCGCTTGGCGTGCCACCAGCGTTCGGCCACCACTGCCACGGCGCCGGGCAAGGTGTGCACCGAATGCACGCCCTTCATGGCCTC
>NZ_CVTO01000094.1:94534-106418 GCF_900004715.1 Pseudomonas sp. 24 E 13 | reverse complement strand
TCACGTGGCTTCTGCTCGCGGGCCGGGCGTTCGCCACGGCTGCTGGTCGCGGTTTTTTCCTTGCCCTTGTCCTTGCCCTTGTCGCGACGACCACCGCCACCACCGCCGCCGTTCGGGCCATCGCCCTTCGGACCGCGTGGGTTGCGTGGATTACGCACGTCCGGACGCTCGCGCGCTTCTGGCTTTTCGGCCTCCACGGTGCTGGCATCGAAGCCCATCAGGTCGCCGTCGGCGATTTTCTGCTTGGTCATGCGCTCGATGCTTTTGAGCAGTTTTTCTTCGTCCGGCGCGACCAGGGAAATGGCCTCGCCCGAACGACCGGCACGGCCTGTGCGGCCGATACGGTGCACGTAGTCTTCATCGACGTTGGGCAGCTCGAAGTTGACCACGTGCGGCAGTTGGTCGATATCCAGGCCGCGGGCGGCGATATCGGTGGCGACCAGGATGCGTACGGAACCGGCCTTGAAGTCAGCCAGGGCCTTGGTGCGTGCGTTCTGGCTCTTGTTACCGTGGATGGCAACGGCGGTGAGGCCATGCTTGTCCAGGTACTCGGCCAGGCGGTTGGCGCCGTGCTTGGTGCGCGTGAACACCAGCACCTGTTCCCACGCGCCGTGGGTGATCAGGTGCGCCAGCAGCGAGCGCTTGTGGCTGGCGGCCAGGCGGAAGACGCGTTGTTCGATACGCTCGACCGTGGTGTTGGGCGGCGTGACTTCGATGCGCTCCGGGTTGTGCAGCAACTTGCCGGCCAGGGCAGTGATGTCCTGGGAGAACGTTGCCGAGAACAGCAGGTTCTGACGTTTGGCCGGCAGGCGGGCGAGCACTTTTTTCACGTCATGGACAAAGCCCATGTCGAGCATGCGGTCGGCTTCGTCCAGCACGAGGATTTCCACGTGGGACAAATCGACGCTGCCCTGGCCGCACAGGTCGAGCAAACGACCCGGGCATGCCACCAGCACGTCGACACCACGGGACATGGCCTGAACCTGAGGGTTCATGCCGACGCCGCCGAAGATGCAGGCGCTGACGAACTTCAAGTCGCGGGCATACAGCTTGAAGCTGTCGTGCACTTGGGCGGCGAGTTCGCGGGTGGGGGTCAGGACCAGTACGCGCGGTTGGCGCGGGCCGTGACGCTGGGATTTGTCCGGGTGACCGTTGGGGAACAACCGCTCCAGAATCGGGAGGGCGAAACCACCGGTTTTACCGGTACCTGTCTGCGCCGCAACCATCAGGTCGCGACCTTGCAACACGGCGGGAATGGCCCGCTGTTGCACCGGAGTAGGCTCGGTATAGCCCGCTGCCTCGATGGCGCGGACTAAAGCCTCGGAGAGACCGAGGGAAGCAAAGGACATGAGTAATCCTGTTTTAGTTAGGGCTTGGCCCAAAGGGATAATCTTGCCGGGCGTGAATGGCGCTTAGGGGAGCGTAATCCCGTCCGGTCCTGCTGTGTCTGGCGGGCACTCCACCGGCTCGCGCGGGCTGCAAAGCTGCGCTGTAGCGGGGTTGGGTGCCTTTTTCAAGACCCGAGCGGCCGGGCGTAAGCCTGGCGGAAAGGCCGGAGTATAACAGAGCAATCACTGCGCGCTGCTTTCCTGCTGCTCAACGGTGTAATCGAACGCGTTGATCGGGGTCGTTTGTGCCTGGATACCGCCGTATTTGGCGCTCAACGCGGCATAGGCCGGCTCTTGCTTGAAGCGCCTGAGCTCGGCGGCGAAGCGCTGGACCAGCAAATCCATGCCCGCGCCACGGCGTACGGCAAGAAACTGCGGCTGGCGGCTGACCACCACGGACGCCTGGCTGACCTTGCCCTCCAGGCCCAATTGTTTGATCAAGTGCTGCCCCACGCGACGGTCAGTGACCACCATGTCGATGCGCCCCAGCATGAGCTTGCCGAAGTTGGCTTCATGGCTGGGGGCCGGTTCACGCGCGAACGCGTTGGAGGCACTGAATGCCTCGCCATACAGGTAACCGGGCGAGACGCCGACGGTCAGGCCGCGCAGGTCGTCGAGGGTTTCGGCGGGGTGAGGGCGCTCGTTGGCATAGAACAGCACGAACTCGACCGCCGACAACGGTTCGCTGGGGTAGAGCAGCAAGGCGTCGCGCTCGTGGCTGTGGAAAATATCCAGCGCGCCGTCGGCGTGGCCCTGGTCGAGCATGGCCAGGCAACGCTTCCAGGGCAGGAACTGCCATTGCACATCCACACCGAGGCGCTGGAACACGACCACCGTGGTTTCATAGTCCAGGCCACGCATGGTGCCGTTGTCGTCGTAGACGTAGGGCGCCCATGGCTCGGTGACAATGCGCAATTTCTCGCCATGGGCCGCCAGGCTCAGGCAAGTGAAAAGCGCAGCGATCAACAACTTGAAAGTGACGGGCATACCCGGAGGTTACGACGCTCCCGGCATAAAGAGAAGCTCTGGCACGCGCTTTGGCGGGCGGGCTTATTTTGCCGGTGCGTCCATCAGGTGGGCATGGATCGCGGCACGGCGCTCGCCGAGAATCAGGCGCACCACCGGGTTGGCGAACCAGTGTTCGAGCTGGTGCGCGTCAATCGGACGCTGCTGGCGCTCTTCCTGGTTTTGTCGCGCCTTGTCCCACCAAACCGGGCCACAGGCCTGGTCGAACTCGTTTTCGTGTTCATAGCAACCGTAGAGAATCTCGCGGATGAACTGCTGCTGGTGCCTGGGCAACAACAGGGTAATCAGCTTGTACAGCGTGCGCTGCAAACGCGGCGGGCGCGGCAGGTGGGCGGAGACCTGGCGCGTGTCGGCCAGGGCCAGCGCACTGGTGGGCGCGGCGGCGTGCTTGGCGATCCAGGCCTTGACCTTGGCGCGAAACAGCTGCTTGCGGCTCCAGTAATGGTGGATCAGGTCCGGACACTCGCGCACGTTGAGCGTGCGATAGGCGGCGATGGACAGGCAGAACTCTTCCAGGGTGTAGGCGCCCTGGGCATGGGGGAACAGTTCATCCATCAACTCGATGGAACGGTCGAGGATGTGCGCGTCCTGTTGGGTCAGGCCCATCACGCCGGAGTTGAGGGTCATCATGTCGTCACCGGCCACGCCCATGTCGAGCAGGCGCTGGTGAAGCGCGGTGTAGAGAATGCTTTCGTGGTTGTCGCCGTACCGGGTGTAGAAGGCGTTGCACAGCAGCGTGCCCGGCTGCACGCGCTCGAACAAGGCCAGGGGGGAGCGGTGAAAAAACGTGTCGGTGTCGATCAGCAGCGCCACCGGCGATTCCTGCAGCACCTGGCGCAGCACCACGTGCTTGGTGCGAAAGTGATAACCGTGGGGTTCGCTCCAGCGTTTGCGGGTGGCTTCGTCCAGGGGGCGCACGCTTACCGGCAGCAGGCGATAGGGTTCGGGGTTGTCGCTGAATACCTGGATGTCCACGGCCGCATCGGGGTCGTCTTGCAGGAAGGCCAACGCGCTGGCGATGCTGAATACCGCTTCCTGGTGGTAGGTCTCGGCGCCGAAGACCAGGTAGACCAGCTGCGGGCGGGAAGTGGAAGGCACTGTATTCATGGACTGCGGGGTTCCCCTTGGATACCTGAAACGACAACGTAAAACGACAAAGGCCCTCGTCTGAACGAGGGCCTTGGCACCATCGGACAAGCCTTAGCGTGGCAGCTTGAGGTTGTTCCAGACGGCCAGGCTGGGTTCAGCCTGGTTCAGGGTATAGAAGTGCAACCCTGGCGCGCCACCTTGCAACAATTGCTCACACATCTCGGTGATGACCTGCTCACCGAACGCCTGGATGCTTTTGACGTCGTCGCCATAGGCTTCCAGCTGCTTGCGCACCCAGCGTGGGATCTCGGCACCGCAGGCGTCGGAGAAGCGCGCCAGCTTGCTGTAGTTGGTGATCGGCATGATGCCCGGCACGATCGGGATGTTCACCCCCATGGCCTGTACACGTTCGACGAAGTAGAAGTAGCTGTCGGCGTTGAAGAAGTACTGGGTGATCGCACTGTTGGCGCCGGCATTGGCCTTGCGCACGAAGTTCTTGAGATCGTCTTCGAAATTGCGCGCCTGGGGATGCATCTCCGGGTATGCGGCCACTTCGACATGGAAGTGATCGCCGCTTTCTTCGCGGATGAAGCTCACCAGGTCGTTGGCGTAGCGCAGCTCACCGCTGGCCATGCCCATGCCGGACGGCAGGTCGCCACGCAGGGCCACGATGCGCTTGATGCCGCTGGCCTTGTATTGGGTCAGCAGGCCGCGCAGGTCGGCTTTGCTGTCGCCCACGCACGACAAGTGCGGAGCGGCGGGAACGTTGACTTCACTTTCCAGCTGCAGCACGGTATTGATCGTGCGGTCACGGGTCGAACCGCCGGCGCCGTAAGTGCAGGAGAAGAAATCGGGGTTGTAGCTGGCCAGCACCTTGGCGGTGGCCATCAGTTTTTCATGCCCAGCATCGGTCTTGGTCGGGAAGAACTCGAAGCTGTAGCGACGGTCTTGGGACATGGTAATACCCTTTGAAACTCGGAAGCCGACTGTGCAACCCACCTGCACTGTAGGAGCGAGCTTGCTCGCGAAGAACCTGAGAGCGCCGCTGTAAACCAGAAGCGCTGCGTCATCGTTGGCGTTCTTCGCGAGCAAGCTCGCTCCTACAGGTAGAGCAGGTGGAGCTGATTACTTAGTAGCGATAAGCGTGCGGCTTGAACGGACCTTCAACGGTCACGCCGATGTAGTCGGCCTGGGTCTTGGTCAGTTGGGTCACAACGCCGCCGAAACCGCGAACCATTTCCAGGGCCACTTCTTCGTCGAGTTTCTTCGGCAGTACTTCCACGGTCAGGCGCTCGGCTTTCTGGGCGGGCGACAGGTCGGCGTACTTCTGCTGGAACAGGAAGATCTGCGCCAGTACCTGGTTGGCGAACGAGCCATCCATGATGCGGCTTGGGTGACCGGTGGCGTTGCCCAGGTTAACCAGGCGGCCTTCGGCCAGCAGGATCAGGTAGTCATCGTTCTGCGGGTCGAAATCACCGGCGCCGGTACGGTGAACCTTGTGGACCTGCGGCTTCACTTCTTCCCATGCCCAGTGCTTGCGCATGAAAGCGGTGTCGATTTCGTTGTCGAAGTGACCGATGTTGCAGACCACTGCGCGTTTCTTCAGGGCCTTGAGCATGTTCGCGTCACAGACATTGACGTTACCGGTGGTGGTGACGATCAGGTCGATCTTGCCCAGCAGGGCCTTGTCGATGCTCGCTTCGGTACCGTCGTTGATGCCGTCGATGAACGGCGACACCAGTTCGAAACCGTCCATGCAGGCTTGCATGGCGCAGATTGGGTCAACTTCGGACACCTTGACGATCATGCCTTCCTGGCGCAGGGACTGGGACGAACCCTTGCCCACGTCGCCGTAGCCGATGACCAGGGCTTGCTTGCCCGACAGCAGGTGGTCGGTGCCGCGCTTGATCGCATCGTTCAGGCTGTGACGGCAGCCGTACTTGTTGTCGTTCTTGCTCTTGGTCACCGAGTCGTTGACGTTGATGGCCGGAATTTTCAGCTCGCCCTTGGCCAGCATGTCCAGCAGACGGTGCACGCCGGTGGTGGTCTCTTCGGTCACGCCGTGGACGCGGTCGAGAATCTGCGGGTACTTCTTGTGCAGCAGCTCGGTCAGGTCGCCGCCGTCGTCTAGGATCATGTTGGCATCCCAAGGCGCGCCATCCTTGAGGATGGTTTGCTCCAGGCACCACTCGTACTCTTCTTCGGTCTCGCCTTTCCAGGCGAATACCGGGATACCGGCGGCGGCGATAGCGGCAGCGGCCTGGTCCTGGGTCGAGAAGATGTTGCACGACGACCAACGCACTTCGGCACCCAGGGCAACCAGGGTTTCGATCAGCACGGCGGTTTGGATGGTCATGTGGATGCAGCCGAGAATCTTCGCGCCCTTGAGCGGCTGCTCAGCGGCGTACTTGCGACGCAGGCCCATCAGGGCTGGCATTTCGGATTCGGCGATAAAGGTTTCGCGACGGCCCCAGGCGGCGAGGGACATGTCGGCGACTTTGTAGTCGGTGAAATCTGCAGGCGTGTTGACAGCGCTCATGAAGAGCCTCCATTCGTAGTGTGCGAATGGGCGCCGTTGTGCGTTTAGTATCCAGCTGCAAGACCAGGCCGGACAACGCCCCATCCGAGCCTGACAGGCCAAGCCTGCTGCAGCGCCCCTCGGACAGGTGGCGGGAGAACGGTATCAACTGAAGATGACCGTTTTGAAACGGGGGCGATTATAGCCGTGTATGCGGCACTTCCCAAGCCTTTCCGTCGGCGGCATGAAGATCGCTCATGGGGGTGATAGCCAATGGCTCATAGAGCTTGGCTCCGGGCTCTGCCATGATGTTACCCATCATTTCGCAAGACGCTTTGGAGTGACCATGAACTTCCACACCCGCAAATGGGTAAAACCCGAAGACCTCAACCCCAACGGCACCCTGTTCGGTGGCAGCCTGCTGCGCTGGATCGACGAAGAAGCGGCTATCTACGCGATCGTGCAATTGGGTAACCAGCGCGTCGTGACCAAGTACATTTCCGAAATCAACTTTGTCAGCGCCTCGCGCCAGGGCGACATCATCGAGCTGGGCATCACCGCCACCGAGTTCGGGCGTACCTCCATCACCCTCACCTGTGAAGTGCGCAACAAGATCACCCGCAAGAGCATCCTGACCGTGGAGAAAATGGTCTTCGTCAACCTCGGTGAAGATGGCCTGCCGGCGCCCCATGGTCGCACTGAAATCAGATACGTGAAGGATCAGTTCAAGGAAGACAGTCTGTCCGAGTGACGACGTAGCGGTGTGATTTGCTTTACCAAATCATTCCGTACGGATCGTCACGAGACGCTTTCATCACTCAGGCTCACACCCTATGGAGAGCCTGTGTATGCAAGTGTTCAGTTCAAGTGCCCGGATTCAGCACTCATTGGATAACGAGGTCAAGTCGGCGGCCACGCCCGGCGCCAAGATGCCTCTGCTGGAGAGGGTGGGCGAGCGCAATGTGACGCTGCTGCGTGATGACCGGGGACGGGTCGAAGTGATTTTGTCGGCGGCGCCAGCCACCAGCCTGGTGCTCAGCGGCGGAGGAGCCAAGGGCATCGCTTTTTCGGGGGTGGTGCAGGCCCTTGAGCAGGCGGGAAAGCTGCAAGGCATCCAATTGGCTTGCGGCTCATCCGCCGGCGCGATTTCGGCGGCGTTGATCGCCAGTGGCTTGGGGGCGGCAGCCTTCGACAGGTTATGCGATAGCATTGATCTGCCGAGCCTGCTCAACAGCACGGATACCGTGACGGCGTGGATGCAGGACGCCAGTAGCACACTCGGCACGCTCATCGGCCGCTTGCCCGGCCCCGTCGGCCATGTGTCTCAGTTATTGGTGACATTGTTGCCGCGCCTGCAAACTGAAGCCTGTCCTCTGGAGGAGATGATCCGAAATGAGTCGCGCCGGTCGCTGCTTGCGCATATCGCGCAAAGCCCTCGGGACACCCGGCCCGCGCAAGTGATGAAGATTGCCGACAAGTTGAGTGCCGGCAGCGCACCGACGTTCGGTGACCTTGAGGTGTTGAACCGGTATATCCCCGCGATCAAGCAGCTGAGTATCACCGGCACCGGTATGTTTGCCGAGCGCCCGCAGTTGGTGGTGTTCAATGCCGATCTGACCCCACAGATGGACATCGCTCGGGCGGCGCATATTTCCGGTTCCTTGCCGGTGGTGTTCAAAAGCCCCGTGGAACAAGGTCATGGCTTTCAGGCCTCAGGTGAAATCACCGCGTTCAAGGACGGTGGCTTATTGCTCAATACCCCGGCGCCGGGTGTGGTGCACAGGTCATTTCCCGATAGTCCCTTGAACAAGCCTGAAGCGTTGATCGTCAAGTTTGAGCCCAGCACCAGCGAGACACCGGCGCGAAGCGGCAGCTTTCTCAGCAGTGTGGCCGATCGCGTCACCGGTGTTGCGCATTCGGCCGCTGAAGCCTTCCAGGAGAAAAAGCTCGAAGCGTTTGCCGATCAAGTCGTCACACTGCCGCTGAAGACCGAAGAAGGTGATTTTCGCGGCCTGCTCGGCGGCACCGTCAACTTCATTATGCAGGATGAGCACAAGCAACATTTGCAGGCCAAGGCGCGTCAAGCGGTGGAGATGCATTTGGAGCGCCGCTCCACAGCCCTTGAGCATCATGGGTTTCAAAGCCTGCATGACGCCGTGCTGGCCATGGATGATCGACTGCTCGCCAGCGTTCAGTCGGCGCTGCAAAAAGATGCGGCCGCCGTAGATGTACTGACGTTCAGAAGCAACGCGCAGCAGGCGTTGCAAGCCTTGGATCAGGCGATCACCGAAGCGAATCAGACCCACGATACGTTGATGTTTACGCCGCAAATCTCATCAGCGCTGCGCAACCTGGATGCCCTTGTACAACGGCCTGAGCAAATCGACTGGTTGGCAGGGCGACTCAATGGCGCCGATCAGCGCAACTTTCAGCAATTGCTGCAAATGGCGGCCAGGCAGGTCGCAGGCAGTGCGCCGCCGGTGTCCAAAGTCCTCGTCGGTGCTGTCGCCCAGATGGGCGTGCGCGATATTGCGATCAAGGCAGACAACTTCACACGGGAGGTGATCTACCCTTCGTTGTTTCGGCCTGGCCAACCCGAGGCCAATGTCGAACTGCTCCATCGTACGGCTCAAGACTTGGGGTGGGCTACCACGCCCAGCGAGTTCAATCGTGTGCTCGACACCCTCGGCGAGCGCTATAGCGCACGTAATAAACCATGGGATAAAGCGTCCGGTTTGACCACGGTACAAATGGCCAGGGCCTGGAGGATTCCGGTTTAGTTGCGGGGCCACTGAACAGGTACGGTGGCCGCGTGTCGTAGCTACACGCCCCCCTTGGACTCCGGATAATCATGGCCACCGACGAAGCAGGTAAAACCCCCAATCTGTCGCAGGAAGAACAGCAGGACGTAGACGAAAACCAGCCGCCCCGCGCGGCGGTGCTGCACGAAATCATCCGTACCCAGGGCGACCAGGAACTGGAGCGCAGCGTCGCGGCGTTGTGGTGGTCTGCGCTGGCTGCCGGCCTGACCATGGGCCTGTCGCTGATGGCCATGGGATTGCTCAATTCGCGCCTGCCGGACGGCGAAGCGTTCAAGGTCATCGCCAGCTTTGGTTATTGCGCCGGTTTCCTCGCGGTGATCCTTGCGCGCCAGCAACTGTTTACCGAAAACACCCTCACCGCCGTGTTGCCGGTGATGAGCAAGCCGACCCTGGCCAATGCCGGGCGCCTGTTGCGCCTGTGGGCGGTGGTGCTGGTGGGCAACCTGTGTGGCACCCTGCTGGTGGCCTACGTGATGCTGCACCTGCCGATATTCGACACCAAGACCGACATGGCCTTCCTCGAAATCGGGCGCAAGATCATGGAAAACGACGCCGGCCAGATGTTCGCCAAGGGCATCGTCTCCGGCTGGATGATCGCCACCATGGTGTGGATGATTCCGTCGATGGAAAGCGCCAAGATGTGGATCATCATCCTGATCACCTACCTGATGGCGTTGGGCGATTTCACCCACATCGTGGTGGGCTCGGCGGAAGTGTCATACCTGGTGTTTGCCGGTGAACTGTCGTGGCATGACTTCTGGCTGGTATTTGCCGGCCCCACCCTGGCCGGCAATATCATCGGTGGCAGCTTTATCTTTGCATTGATCAGCCATGCACAGATTCGCAGTGAGGGCAGCTTGCCGGGCAAGAAGGCTGCGGACCCGAGGCATCCGCAGCAGGTCGACAAGGATCAGTGATGTTCTTCGGCCGTGGCCTCGGGTTCGCCCCGGGTCACGCGCTTGACCAGTTTGCCGATGCTCAGGCCCTGGAGCAGGATCGACGACAGCACCACGATATACGTGATGCTCAGCAGCAGGTCGCGTTCCGGGCCCAGCGGCAATGCCAGGGCCAGCGCTACCGAGACGCCGCCGCGCAACCCGCCCCAGGTGAGGATGCGGATAGTGCCGCGCGGGACCGTGCGCCAGCGTCGCAGCAGGAGGATCGCCGGGGCCACGGTCAGCAGGCGTGACAGCAGGATCGCCACCGCCAGCAAGCTGGCCGCCAATACGTGCAGCCAGTTGAAGGGCAGCAGCAGCAGTTCCATGCCGATCAGTGCGAACAGCAAGGCGTTGAGCATGTCGTCAAGCAACTCCCAGAAACCATCCAGATAGCGCCGCGTCATGTCGTTCATCGCCAGCTTGCGTCCCAGGTTGCCGATGATCAGGCCGGCCACCACCATCGCAATCGGTGCCGAGACGTGCAACTCGGTGGCCATCGCCGAGCCGCCGATCACCAGCGCCAGGGTCAGCATGACTTCGATCTGGTGTTGTTCGATGCTCTTGATCATCAGGTACACGAGGTAACCGATCAGCCCGCCGAATACCACGCCGCCAATCGCCTCATGGGCGAACAGCATTGCGGTGGCGCCCAGGGTCGGTGTTTCACCCAACTGCGCGATGCCCAGCAGTACGGTAAACACCACCACCGCTGTGCCGTCGTTGAATAGCGATTCGCCGACGATAGTGGTTTTCAGCGGCTTCGACGCATTGGCGGTACGCAGCACACCCAGCACCGCAATCGGGTCGGTGGGCGAGATCAGCGCGCCGAACAACAGGCAATACAGGAAGCTCACGTGCCAGCCGAACAGGGCAAAAATGTAGTACGCCAGGCTGCCGATCACGACGGTGGCGATCAAAACGCCAAAGGTCGCCAACAGGCCGATGGGCCAGCGGTAGCTGCGCAGGTCGCTCAAGTTGACGTGCAACGCGCCGGCGAACAGCAGGAACGAGAGCATCCAGTTCATCAGCAAATCGCCGAAGTCGATCTGGCCGATCAGTTGCTGGATGCGTTCCTCCAGGCCCGGGTAGCCGATGAAACTGAGGCCTTGCAGGAGCAACGAAAACAGCAGCGCAGTGACCATCACGCCGATGGTCGGCGGCAGGCCGATAAAACGGAAGTTCACATAAGTGAGCAGGGTGGTGAGGCAAATGAAGGCGGCAACAAGTTCAAGCATCCGGGGTCCTTGGGGCGGGGAAGTAGAGGCGCACAGCGTGCGTCGCGAAGTCGTTTGGTATAAGAAGTCGTTTAGTATAAACAGGTGCAATTACCTGAAAGAACCTTTCGGCCGGCCACGGCTCATAGCTTGTGGGTGGGGGCTGATCGGCATGTGGGTGATGAAGCTTTGACTGCCTTGATAAATCTTAAAAGGGAATGACTGATGACAGTGGCTTTCTGGTGTGTGTTGATTGCGATATTTCTGCCGTACCTGTGTACGGGTGTGGCCAAGTTCAGCGAGGGCAGGTTTGAGCTGCGGCATAACCGCGACCCGCGCGCGTTTCTGGACACGGTCGGAGGCGTTGCCAAGCGTGCCCACAATGCGCAGCTCAATAGCTTTGAAGTGACCCCGGCCTTTGCGGCGGCGGTGATTATCGCCCACTTGGCCGGTACGGCCGAGTTGGTGACGATCAATGTGCTGGCGGTGCTGTTTATCACCAGCCGCCTGCTGTACATCATTTGCTACCTGGCGGACTGGGCGATGTTGCGTTCGCTGGTGTGGATTGTGGGGATGGCGCTGATTGCGAGTTTCTTCTTTGTTTCGATCTGAAGCCTGACGCGGAATCTTGCGGGAGGGGGGCTGGCCGCAATGCCAGTCGGTTAAGCGCAGATCCCCTGTGGGAGGGGGCTGGCCCCCATGCCGGTCGGTTAGCGCAGATCCCCTGTGGGAGGGGGCTGGCCCCAATGCCAGTCGGTTGGCGCAGATCCCCTGTGGGAGGGGGCTTGCCCCAATGCCAGTCGGTTAGCGCAGATCCCTTGTGGGAGGGGGCTTGCCCCCGATGGCGGCCTCTGGGCCGACCAGGATGCTGGATCAGACTGAGTACATA